>CAMLLI010000071.1 GCA_946480685.1 uncultured Flammeovirgaceae bacterium
GGAAGAATACCTGCGTTTACTTCGGAAAGAGATCGAAGCATTTCGCCTCTTGTTCCGCGAATGGATCAAAACGTTTCACAAGGCTCCGAAGGAAGGCGATGGATGGGGTCTTTTTGTGGAGGATGATGATACATAGATATAGTAAAGATATAGTGCTGTTGTGCAACACTATATCTTTACGGGTTCTGTAACCACCGTTGGCTGCATGATAACTTTCGTTTTGATGGAGTTTGATATGAGACAGTTCGCTTCTGATTTCTGAAGCACCTTGTTCGCCTTCTCAGCATCCTTCTCGTCTGCTATAACTACTTCCGGGTATAGCATCACTTCCGTCATCATAAATTTGCCATCTGCTTTTTCAAGCTTCCCCTGCGAGTTACAGCGAAAGGAAACGAAATCAAGTTTGGAGTTTTCGGCAACAGCAAGAAACGTTGTCATGAAACAACTGCTTACCGAAGCGGTGAACAAATGTTCTGGTGACCAGATTCCCGGTATACCTTTGGGAAACTCCGGAGGTGTAGCGACTTCAATACATCCGCCTGCCAGTGCATTGTTTTGTGTTAACTCCGGAGAGCACATCATGCCTCTGCGATCTTTACTCCAGGCTATAGTTACGGTATAGATATGTGATTCCATTTTATAGTTTGTTTTGTAGTTGGTTCCAGCTGCCACCATTATAGACGTTGGTATAGCCATTCGTTTTTAATATACCAGCTGCTTTGCCGCTGCGTATACCGGAAGCACAGCAGGTAATAATGGCTGCGTCTTTACCGGGAAGCTTCTGTAGATTAGCAGTAAGTTCATTCACCGGTATATTTACCGAGTTTTTGATGTGGCCGGAAGAATACTCCTGGGGCGTGCGCACATCCAGGATGATGGCACCCTGCTTTACCTGTTCTCTGAAGTTAACGGGAGCTTCAATTCCCAATACTCGTTTTACTAGTTCGATCATATTATATATATAGTTATACTTCTGTGGATATACTTTAATGATGAATGGATAAATGTAGGCCTAGCTTCGATAACGCAGCGCTGATATTCGTCAGTGTGAGTGATGATGTTTGCCTATATACATGAAGCCTTTATTTGGACAAGTCTTTGATGCCAACTTTGTCCAATATCTTTTCCAATAGACAAAACCGGGTGAATGTAGATTGAATCAGGCCGATGCCAACCACAACGGCAAGTGCCAGCCAATACACATGAATAAAATAAGCAAGCGCCAGGCCGAGCACCATAAGACTGCTGGCAGTAACACGAATGATACGTTCTTTCATAGCATTAATTGTAATGTTAAGGCAAAACTACCGGAGCCAAAGCATGTACACTGTGACTTGAGTCACGTTCTGAGTTTTATGGGGCGTGTTCATAATTAATAGATCACAAGGCATTCAGTATCAGCTGTCTTATCGCTGATAATTTTTTTTAGCGCATTAAACCTTGCTCGTTCAACCTGGTCTAATCATGAAATTTACTTTCTATGAAAGCAGTACGATTTGTTTTGGGAGTCTGGATAGTCTGCATGAGTATGGCAGGATCACTCGCTGCAAAAACACCGGTGTCATCTGATTCCACAGGTGTGCCGGGCGACAACTTTAGTCTGGAAGGCGCGCTCGAAATGTTTAAGAAAGCAGAATCGCCTGAGCAGTTTGAGAAAATGATCAACACCGAAGATAACAAGGTAAACAACCTCGATCTGAATGGTGATGGCGATATAGACTATATAAAAGTAATTGACAAAGCGGAAGGCGATGCACATGCATTCATCCTGCAAGCGGCTGTCTCCGATAGCGAGAGTCAGGATATAGCGGTAATCGAACTTGAAAAAACAGGCGGCAACAACGCGGCAGTACAGATTGTTGGAGATGAAGATATATATGGCGAGCAGGTTATTGTCGAGCCTGCAGGAGAAAACGCGAGAACAACTACATCGGCACAGGCACGCACACGATCAGTAGCCACTACCAATGTGGTAGTAAATGTATGGGCATGGCCGGTAGTACGCCGTGTATATGCACCGGGATATGTAGTGTGGGTTTCACCCTGGGGGTGGCGCGCCCGTCCGGTATGGTGGCATCCGTGGAGACCTGTGCACTACCGTGTATTTTATCCATACAGAGCTCCATATCACCGTCATTACGTTGTGGTTCATCATCATCGTGTCGTGCATGCACATCGCATATATACTCCGGTGCGCACAACGTCAGTAACTGTTCATACCCGCCATCGTGCGTCAGTAGATCATTACCGGGCTGGGCGAACAACCCGCAGCACCACCATTACCAATGGTAACAGGCAAACCAGGGTTACACGAAGAACAACTACAGTGCAGGGTAAAAACGGGAAAGCAACCAGGCGTACTACACGCGTAAGAAGAACGAATTAGCAGCTAGTAATGTTCGATAGCCGGTATAGTATATATAGCAGCAGCCGTATATACTATACCGGTATTTTAATGCTCTATAAGTCAATACGGGTTATTTCGTTTCGTGAGACGGTAATTCTATTTTGAGACTCCATCTTTTTTAACAAGCGGGAAATTACTTCACGTGATGAGTTGAGATCGTCCGCAATCTCCTGGTGAGTTACGGCTATCTTGTTACTCTTGAAAGATTCAAATTGTCGCTTCAGGTAAAATTCAAGCTTCTGATCCATCGAGTGGAAAGCAACCTGGTCGATCACTTCCAGTAATTCTTCAAAGCGACTGCGATACGTCTCCAAAACAAAATAATACCATTGCCGGTGATCGCGCATCAGACCATCCATATACTGAATCGGAATTGCCAAAACCTTTACCGGCGACATCGCTTTTGCTTTAATAGCGCTTGTCTCATTCCTGGTCGCGCAGATCATTGAGAGCGCACATGCACTGCCTTGCTCGAGGTAGTATAAGAAGAACTCTTCGCCATCTTCTCCTTCGCGGTATAATTTTACTCTGCCGTCCAGTATAAGCAACGAGTTTTTGAAATACTGTCCCGGCCGCATCAGCATACTCCCTTCCTCAAAGGTTGTTACTTGTCCTATGGTTTCCAGGTGTGCTAGCAACTCCGCATCAAACTGTGGAAAAATGGTTTGTAGCTGCATAATATCGTCATCACTGCTTTATCTCAGATCGTCATTGGTCTGTCCCGAAAGATAGCGCTCAATACCAACGGATTTTCATTTGAATACACCTTTCCTTAATTTTTTATATAGCGACAGGTATAGGACAGTACGAGAAAATCACAGTTATTGCACGTGCAAACATGTCTGTGCAACACCCCCCGTTAAAGCACGGCTGCAGCGTTTAACCGGTACTGTTCTAATGCTTATAGCAGGCATAAGTTTTTTAGTATATTACCTGATGTAAACTTTGGTTTGCCAAAGCGGAATGAATCCACCGTCAGCTATAGCCTAACCTGTTACCTTGCTGCCGGGGATGACTGACCGAAGCATAAGGTTTTACCCTCAAACCAGATGTATGGTAAAGAAAATCGAATTTTTGCTCGTTGGTAATCGCGGTGAAAAGTCATTGTCAGATTATCGCCGGGCAGTACTTACGGGATATTGTATTCTTGTTGCGTTCACAACGGCCCTGTACTATAGTATTGTTAACTGGCTCTATAACTTCAACCCGGCAGCTTACTTTTATTATATACTTATAGCTATACTTCCTGTTGCGTTGTGGCTGAACCGAAACGGAAGACACTGGTTTGCGAAGTGTGTAATACTCCTGATCATCAACTTTGTTGTATTTGCATTTTCTTCGCGCGAGCCACCGGTGCCTTCTGCATTTTTGTTTTTTATTATGTGCAGCCTGATGGCACTTGTCCTATTCGATGCCAAAGAAAAAAAGAGCAGCACGCTATTTCTGTTGCTGTCGGCAAGTTTATACCTGCTTGCCAGATTCACGGAATTTAGTCTTGTACCATCGCGCCCGATCGATCCGGATTACCTCGTGAAGGCCTATAACAACAACCTCGTTATTGTTTATTCTTTTTCCGTGCTGGCGGTATACTTCCTGGTAAAGATCAACTATACCGTAGAAGCATCGCTTGAACATCGCGAAAAGCAAATACTGGAAAAGAATAAGATACTGACGAAGACAAACGAAGAACTCGACCGGTTCATTTATAGTACATCACACGACTTGCGCGCTCCGCTCAATTCTATCGAAGGACTTCTTAACCTGAGTGAGAAGACAAACGAGGCGCATGATTTGAAGATGTACCACCAGATGATGCGAGAGCGCATCCGCAAACTGGAAAGTGTGTTGGGTAACATCAGTCAATACTCCAAAAATGCCAAGCTCGAAATCGAGAAGAAACACATCAATCTGAAGGAGTATGTTAATCGTACCTTGTTTGATGTACGCTATATGGAAGCGGCCGAGCGTGTTCGGGTGGAAATAGATATTCCGGATTCTGTAGTGATTGAGACGGATCCGATGCGTCTTTCCATCATTCTGAATAACCTGATCTCGAATGCTTTTAAATATAGCGATCAAACCAAAGAAGACCCCTATATTATCATTCGTGCATTCACAGCATCGTCACGTACAACCATTATCATCTCCGATAATGGAGAAGGTATCGATGATGATCAGCAGCCTAAAATATTCTCGATGTTTTACCGTGGAACAACACGCTCCACCGGTTCGGGCCTTGGTCTATACCTGGTAAAAGAGACGGTGGAAAAACTGGGAGGTTCCATCACACTGTCTTCCATGCGCGGCCGTGGTACAACATTCACCGTTGTGCTATAGATGTATAGGTGATCATAATCGCACATTGTTTTACAGATGTGAACATCGCCAGCGAACGGCATTACCCTTTCAGGTGCTGACATCGCGTTGCGCAGCATTGGCATATTATTGGGTACACTTGTACCGTTATAATCCCCTGAAGTATGATTCGTAATTATTTAAAAATCGCCTTCCGTAATTTGACCCGTAACATTAGCTACTCGATCATTAACATTGGCGGACTCGCTGTTGGTATGTCGGTAGCGATGTTTATCGGTTTGTGGGTATACGATGAAGTGAACTACAATCGCTATCACTCGCAATATACCAGGGTGGCGCAGGTTATGCAGAGTCAGACGCTCAACAACCACGTCTTTACACAATATGCAATACCGTATCCGTTGGGACTCGAGGTTCAGAAGTCGTATGGAAGTGATTTCAAATATATAGTAATGAGCTCATGGACGGGTGATCATATACTCAGCCACGATGAACATAGTATTGCCAGTACCGGTAACTATATGGATGTGGATGCGCCCCGGTTGATGGATTTGAAAATGATCAAAGGTTCGCCTGATGGACTTCGTGATCCGGCTTCTATTTTACTTTCGCAGTCAGCAGCCAAAGCTGTGTTTGGTGATCAGGATCCCATCAATAAAATGATGAAGATTGATAACAGCCTGGATGTAAAAGTTACCGGTATATATGAAGACATTCCGCATAACTCCGGTTGGAACGAAATCAAGTTCATTGCTCCGTGGAAACTATACTCCACAGCGGAAGAGTGGGTGAAGAATGCCGAGCACGAATGGGACAATAACTCCTTCCAGCTTTTTGTACAGATTGCTGATCATGCTGAAATGAAAACGGTGAGCGATAAAATTGTCAAGGTCAAGTATAATCGCATACCGGAGAGTGAAAAGATATTCAATGCTGAAATATTTCTGCATCCGATGGACAACTGGCATCTGCAATCGAACTGGGAAAATGGTGTCCAAAACGGAGGACTTATCGAATACGTTTGGCTCTTTGGCTTCGTAGGTGTTTTTGTTTTGCTGTTAGCCTGTATCAATTTTATGAATTTGAGCACAGCACGTTCTGAGCAGCGCGCAAAAGAAGTAGGCATTCGTAAATCTATAGGCTCCGTACGGAAGCAGCTTATCACGCAGTTTCTGAGTGAGTCGTTAATGGTAGTTACGCTCGCATTCTGTCTCGCTATAATTATTGTCTCCGTGCTTCTGCCGATGTTCAATCACCTGGCCGATAAAAAAATATCGCTGCCCCTTGGTAGTGCAACGTTCTGGTTGATCAGCATCGCATTTATACTTCTTACCGGTTTTCTTTCCGGAAGTTATCCCGCCCTATATTTGTCATCATTCCAGCCGGTAAAAGTATTGAAAGGTACATTTAAGGCAGGGCGCTATGCATCGCTTCCGCGCAAGGTATTGGTAGTGGTACAATTTACAGTATCCATAACGTTGATCATCGGGACACTGGTAGTATACCGCCAGATACAATTTACGAAAGATAGACCTGTAGGGTACGATCGAAGCGGTATCATCATGATCCAAAAGAAGTCTCCTGATTTCTTCGGCAAGTTTGATATACTTCGAAATGAACTGAAGACCGCGGGCATTGTAGAAGAGATGGCCGAATCATCAAGCCCGCTTACCGGGGTGTGGTCTAATAGTGGCGGCTTTGACTGGGAAGGAAAAGATCCGGAATTGCAAACTGATTTTTCGGTGATCAGGGTTACGCGCGAGTATGGCAAAACCATCGGCTGGCAGATAAAAGAAGGTCGTGATTTTTCGAGAGATTTCTCAATGGACTCGGCTTCTATTGTCGTGAACGAAACAGCCGTCAAGTTTATGGGTATAGATGATCCGATCGGGAAGACTGTGCGATGGGGCGGTACGCGCCAGTATAAAATTATAGGCGTAGTAAAAGATATGCTGATGGAATCGCCCTTTGAACGGGTAAAGCAGGCTATATATTTCAATGACGAAAGGTATAATGACTGGATGGTGTTACGACTCAATCCGGAAAAGGGTCTTCATGAATCACTCGCAGGAGTTGAGAGTATATTTAAAAAATATCTGCCGCTTGTTCCATTCGATTATAAGTTTGCAGATGTGGAGTATGCCGGTAAATTTGCGGATGTTGAACGCATCGGTGTACTCTCGGGTATATTTGCCGGGCTCGCTATATTTATCAGTTGTTTAGGATTGCTCGGTCTCGCATCCTTTATGGCAGAGCAGCGCACCAAGGAGATTGGCATCCGTAAAGTGCTAGGAGCTTCTGTAGCCAGCCTCTGGAGAATGCTGTCCAAAGATTTTGTTATACTCGTATCGATCTCATGTCTCATGGCCGTACCGCTGTCATACTATTTCACTGCCGACTGGATCGATAATTATCAGTATCGTGCAGATATAGCCTGGTGGATATTTGGTGCCGCATGTATAGGCGCGTTGATGATTACACTGCTTATGGTAAGCTTCCAGGCAATCCGTGCTGCGTTGGCAAATCCCGTTACATCGCTTCGTGCGGAATAATGGTAGTGGCTGTTAGCACTGCGAGTTTATAGTATATCGCTCGCAGTGCTGACTAGCGAACTGCCCTCAGTATTTCTTCCACGATATCCACCATCTGTTTTTCAGGATCAGTTCCCCAATGACTGCCCGACATAACTATCGTTACCTGCAGCTCGGGTATAACAATGATATACTGGCCGCCATATCCCCACGCAAAGAATGATGATACCATTTTTTCTTTCCATCGGAAGTTACGTGTCCACCAGAAATAGCCATAGCCGAGCGTTGGCGTAGGTTGTATATGAGGCGTGGTAGATTCCTTTACCCACGAGGCAGGTACAAGTTGTTGTCCGTTCCATTGCCCGTTGTTCAGGTATAGCAATCCGAATTTCATCATGTCGCGCGGGCGCAGTCCTATATCTCCAATGACACCCATCGGGTTGGTATTTCCCATGTTGTATTTTTCTATACCCAGAGGTTGCAGTATACGCTTCGTAAGTTCTTTTTTATTATTGAGTTTGGTAGCATGTTTCAGCACTGCATTCATTAAAGTATGATTCAGTGAATTATAGGCAAACACCGGTGTTGCCGGTTTATTACGCGACAAGGATAATAAATGTTTGAACTGATCTTTTTCATTTGACGCTATCACCAAGCTGTTGCGTGCATCGACATAGTCGTAGGTTTGTTCATCCCAGGGAATGCCGGTGCTCATGGTAAGTAACTGCTGCAGGGTGATGTTTTTATTCTGGTTATTACAGGCCAGGGATCTATAGGCGGGAAGATAGGTGCACAGCGGATCATATATACTCCTGATCTCCTTTCGTGCTATAGCTATGCCGGTGAGCGCTGAAACTATACTCTTGGTTGCCGATTGTATATTGTATACATAGTTGTGATGGTAACGATAAAAGTATTCTTCTGCAATGAGGTGATTGTTGCGTGCGATCAGAACGCTATGAATATCCTGGTATGTGCTGTTGGTAATACGCTGCATCAGATTATCAATCGCATTGATATCTACCTGCTGATTGGAGGCAGAATCTGTACGCAATCCATCGCGCATCGCAGTCGGAGTTCTATAGCGGTAGGGCATTGTTCGGGGGCGGAGACCTGATACCGTATCCGGATTTACCGGTATAAATTCCAAAGGGTAGCGCTTGGAGTCTTCGCCCGTCCAATAGCCGGTGATGCGGCCTGTCTCATGCTGATAAAGCCCATGGTATTCGGAAAAATATTCTGCCAGCTTGAAGTATAGCGAGTCATGACGGAAGTAAATGGTATCTAGCGGAAATTGATTTGCCTTGAAGGTAGCATTGATAACTTCAGGCTGAGCGCCCTGCATCGTGAGGTATATATGGTACGTAATGTCCGGGAAACGGAGCAGACCCAGGTAGTTTTTGGCGGGGCGATCAGGCTGTTGGGCGTAACATGCCGTTGCCGCCAGCAACATGACGATACTGAAACGATTCATATAACAGTAAGGTAATCAATTTATGATTTGTCTCAATTCCATATGAGTATATATCGTTCGAAGTGCTCCCGGGATTGAAGCTTGGCGTATTCGGAAAGAATACGATACTGTTGGGAAACAAAAGGATATCGTTCGGAGAAAACATGTACGGGTATCGAAGAATTGTATGAGATTGACTAAGTAATATTTAACCCCGCACTTATGAACAATAGTAATTTAGCCGAATCAATCGTACTGCTTGGTATTGTATTCGCTGTCGTATTGGGTATCTTTTTAATACTTCGTGCGCTCGCGCTTTGGTATTGGAAGATTGATGTGGTTGTGAGAAATCTGGAAATGCAGACCATGCTTCAGCGAAGTCAACGTGATGCGCTGGAAAAACTGTGTAAGCTGCAAGGTATAGATGCATCGATCACTTCCACTGATTCAAAAGAAGAAGTAGAACGAAAAGCAAAGTTGTTTGATGAATCTTTAAAGCGGTAGCGTTGCGTAGTATTCACAGTGTATATATACCGTCAAAAATAAGGTGCTCGAAGCACCTTATTTTTTTGTTGCGATCTTTTATTGATTCTTGTCACGCTTGTTTTTCTCCTTCACAACGTTGCCTTGCGCATCAAACTTTACTTTTTTGGTCTGACTTCCATTGCTAAGTTCAACGGCATAAAAAGTCTGGTTGTTCTTTTGTTTCCGATAAGCATTCTGAACAGTCCATCCGCTGTAATCCGATCCTTCTAATTGCTGACGGATATTTTGCGGAAGTTCAGATGCCGCGATCACGTCTTTGTCAGTCATGTTCCATTCTGCACTGGACTGCTGATCAGATGCTCGATCTGTTTTCTGCCGGTCTCTGCTTCTTTGCGTAGAAGTAGTATCCTGTGCAAACACAAATGCTGTTGTTGCAAGCATGAGGGTGAAGGCAAACAATAATTTTTTCATAGTGTCTTGTTTTAAGTTTTTAATAAAAAATTATAGGACGCTTTGTGTGCCTTTATAATGTTGTGCCTGTTTGTAAATGATGCGCTGATATACTTTACCGTGCACAGAATGGAGTTCTGATAGAAGTAGTGTAAATAAAGAATCACTTTTATTCTACACTTCATGATGGTAAATGTAACTTGGCGGAACAAGTACACGCTACGATGAATGTTTGAACGATCGGCTTCCCTGAATTACTTCGTGTGACTACAAGCAGTGTGCCTTTATCTTCAATGGAAGTTGTTTGATTAGGCTGCTATGTATATCTCTGACTTGTTCGATCTGCAAGGTTCCTCCAAGGATTATCATTTCTTTATGTTCGAATCGTTTGCCGAGCCGGTCATCAAGCATAACGTTTTGCATGCTCTGTGCTATACCAATCTCGGTTAAGAAGTCGTTGGGATGCCCGGCCGTGCAAACTACAACGCCATACTTGATAGACTTCATCTTTTGCATGCTGTTGTTGTGTCCGTATGCATAGCCAACCGAATATACTCTGTCGAACCAGCCTTTCAACTTCGCGGGACAATCGCTCCACCACACCGGGTATATAAATATGATGCAGTCCGCTTTCTCAATTTTCTGATGTTCCGAAATAATATCTTTCGCGATCGGTAATTCCATTCTGGCAAACCCTTCGCGTTCGTATTCCTGTTCGGTCATATCAGCCTG
>CAMLLI010000072.1 GCA_946480685.1 uncultured Flammeovirgaceae bacterium
ACGTATGTAAATGTAGCACCTACCATCAGCGCAGGTGTTAACCCGCAGCGGTTGTCCAATACAACTTCCGGTGAAATTACCTGGCTTGCAAACATTCCACGGAAGTGGGATGAGAAGAATTATTTATACCCGATTCCCGAGAACGATCGCCTGATGAACCCTGCATTAGGACAGAACCCGGGATGGGAGTAGTTGGAATTAACATGCAGGAGCCTGGCCATACTACCGCTGTGTTCCTGCTATACATGTATATATTTAATGATAAGAAGTATGAAAAAATTATGTGTTTGTCTGGTCCTGCTGTTCGCAACGGGTATGGTATACGCCCAAACGTATCGCATTGCAACCTATAACGTGCGCTACGATAACAAAGGTGATAGTCTCAATGCGTGGAAGGACCGCCTGCCGGTAATTGTACAAATGATCAACTTTTATGACTTCGATATATTCGGAGCACAGGAGGTACTGAATAACCAGCGTGAAGATCTGTCGCGCCAGTTGCCCGGTTACGACTATATCGGTATAGGCCGTGAAGATGGCGACAAGATGGGCGAGTTCTCTCCTATATATTACAAGACAGACAAATTCAAGTTGTTGCAAAAGGGCACATTCTGGTTATCGGAAACTACCGACAAGCCTAGTAAAGGATGGGATGCTGCGTTATCGCGCATTTGTTCGTGGGGACAATTTGAAGATCGTAAAACCGGTCTCAAATTTTTTATGTTCAACACGCACTTCGATCATCGCGGTGTGGAGGCTCGCAAACAAAGTGCACAGCTTATCCTGAACAAGATAAAGACGATTGCGGGTAGTGCACCCGTTGTGCTTACCGGTGATTTCAATGTAGACCAGTTCAACGAAAGCTATACACTGCTCAATACATCTGGCACGATGAAAGATGCTTTTACCTTAGCGCCCGTTAAACTCACGCCCAACGGTACGTTCAACAGCTTTGATATTACCAGCAAGACCGATCGCAGAATCGATCACATCTTTGTGACCGCGGCTTTTGATGTAAAACGATATGGTATATTAACCGATACCTACGGTGGCAAGTTTCCTTCCGATCATTTTCCTGTATTGATTGAAGTCAGCTACACGGCACCAAAAGGTAAACGGTAATTCTAAACTACCTTATATAGCGTACAGGCATCAGCGATGATGCCTGTACTTTTTTATAGCGATATATACTTTGATAATCAGCTTACCTCGGCAGGTAAATCTCGAAGGTAGCGCCTTCATTTACACGGGCCGTTGCATGGATAAAGCCCTGGTGATTTTGTACGATCTTTTTGCAGATCGCGAGTCCAATGCCCGAACCTGGAAACTCAGACCGACCGTGCAACCGGTGGAAGAGGTTGAAGATCTGTGTGGCGTATTCTGGTTTAAACCCAATACCATTGTCGGTAATAGTGATCTTATGATATAGCGTATGTACATCGGCCTCATCTATGTCCAATGCAGAACCCGGTATACTTTCATACCCTATAACAATACGGGGCGCGCGTTCCTGGTGACTATATTTGAGTGCATTGCCAATCAGGTTATCAAACAACTGGTTGATCTGGAAAGGTACTCCAAGTATTTCAGGAAGCACGGCAAACTCGACTGTAGCACTTTTCCCCTCGATGGTAACTTCATGCGCATCGATAACATCCTTCACCACTTTATCAAGCGATACCCATTCGAGATTCGGAATCGTGGAAGCCGTGGTCGCATATACCAGCAGATCATCGATCAACACCTGCATGCGTTTGGTAGCTGTGATGGAGCGCTCCAGGAAATCTTTCTCTTTCGGTTGAAGATCTTTCAGCGACTCGTATAAGTAATTGTTGAAGAAAAATATTTTGCGCAGCGGTTCTTTCATGTCATGACTGGCGGCATAGGTAAATTGCTCCAGTTGTTCGTTATACCGCTGCAGTTTATGATTGGCCTGCTTGAGTTGGCGTGTTCTCTTTTCAACTTCTTTCTCGAGTGCATCCGTCATCATTTTCTTCTCTTCAATGTCTACACACGACCCGAGATATCCTTCAAAGGTTCCGTCAGAAGTATACCATGGAATACCGTGTTCCAGTATCCAGCGATATATACCATCGTTTCTTTTCAGGCGATATTCCATTTTATACTCTTCGCGTCTGTCAAATGCATTACTATATATGAGCCAGTATTGGCTGGCATCCTGCGGATGTATACTTCTCTTCCAGTCGTTTTCATTTGCGGAGTATACATTTCCGGTAAACTCTTGCCACGCTTTGTTAAAGAAATTACGATTGCCGTTTGGTTCGGCCATCCAGAATAACACCGGTGTGGAGTCTGCAGCCTGCCGGAAACGGTCTTCGCTTACCTGTAAAGCCAACTCCGTATGGCGAAGTTCAGTTATATCCACCAGCATATTTACAGCTTCAATAACTTTTCCGGAATCATCCAGGAAAGGAGTAGGGTGTGGGAGTACATGGCGTCTTGTTCCATCCGGTCGTTCAATCACAATTTCTTTTCCATATACCGGCTTGCCATCCCGAAGCGCAATCGCCATGGGACAAGAATCAATCGCCAACGGTGTACCGTCCAGACTATATATTTTCCATGAGCCGCACCATTGGTCCACACCGATCTGCGGTTCTCGCCCCCATAGTTTAACGGATGAATCATTGAAACTTGTAATAGCCCCACGGGCGTCACAGGTATATACTGAAACCGGTAAACTGTCAATGAGCTGCCGATGTCTTTTTTCGCTTTCTGCTAAAGTCTGCAGCGATTGCTTTTGTTCGGTTATATCGGAGGTAAAGCACCGCGTATGAATGAAGCGACCGTTTTCCCAAAGGACATTCGAGTTGATGCTTACAATTTTTATACTTCCGTCTTTGCAACGCAGCGCAGCTTCACACTGCGTTAAAGTTTCCTGGTTGCCGAGGCGGTTTAGTATATCATTGATCTTATTGCCGTCAACATGGAACTCTGAAATGTGATGTCCTATGTATTCATCGGGGGTATAGCCCAGCATGTGCAGCTCGGTTGTATTTGCCCAGAGAATAATGCCATTCGCATCCACCCAGTGTATACCCACAGCAACCGTGTCAACATAGTCCTGCAAATCCTGTCGCTGACGTTCCGATTTACTTTTCTTCGGTTCGTCAATGTCATGAAAACAAGCAATGGCTCCCGTTATGTCGCCTTGTATATTTTTCATGGGTGTAATACGGGCTTGCACCAGGAGCCGTGTATGATCAGCGCGTTCGATATAGTATTGATGATCGTTGATTGCAATACCATCATGCAAACACGTAGCCACAGGACTTTTGTGATGAGGAATATATATACCTTCTGCGGTGTACAGGCGATACGCTCCGCAAAAATGTGTTTCCTCTTGTAACGCTTCATGCGTCCATCCCCAAAGCTCGGCAGCTTTCTGATTGTATTTTCGGATCGCGCCTTTGCGATCGCAGATATAGGCTCCGACCGGGAGAATGTCCAGGAGATAATGGTCCTTGAAACACTCGTCATCTCCGTCCAACGCTACATCTACGGTGAGGTTGACTTTGGAAAAATCTGTTAGGTTTTCAGTCTTCATGGTGATTGAAGTTGAATAAAGGTGTGGGGGAGATACGCGTGATTCTTTTGCCCAACATGGTTAAAAAAATCCCCAGCGACAGAACGTATTATTGCCATGAAGCGCTTTTGAAACTGATTCAGGCTTATTGAATTCATTCGCTGGTTTGCATCTGGTGTTTAGACAAATAATTATGCCAACTGCCGGGCTACTGTTACAGCCTTTTATCAACGGTGATACGAATGTTAAACTCTATTACCCAACAAGTGATGAGCATGGATAAAACGCATTGGCGTGCTGATAGCAGTATATACTTCCGCTTGTCAGGGAAGTATATATCGATCGGTAAAATATTATACCGCTATATCCAGATGTTAGCGGAGATGACTGGTCCACACCGGATACTGAATGCGATTAACCACGCTTTCGGTAACGCTTCCGCTGAATAAGTGTGCGAGACCGGTTCGCGCATGTGTGCCCATTAGCACCAGGTCAACCTGCTCCTCATTGGCATAGTCAATGATACCATCCGTTTCACCACTATAATTGCTCAGGTGTGTCTTATAGTTTTTCAACTGGTGGTGTCTGGCAAAGGCATCCAGTGCTTCATTAGCCTCTGCATGATTTCTGAAACGTGAAGGAGTGTTGATGAGCAGAATGTGCAATACTGCCTGGAAAAAATCCTGCACTGCTTTTACCTGGTTCATGAAGGTTGCATGCTCAAGCGAAAGTGTACTGGGCAGGAGTATATTTTTAACAGAATCAATAGCGGGAGCTTTCCGCACGGCCAGCACCGGAACCTGGGCGTGACGAACTACTTTTTCGGTATTGGAGCCAATGAAGATCTCGGCAAGCCCGCTGGAGCCTGTTGTACCCATAACGATCAGATCTATATTCTTCTCCTCGCTATACTCCAGGATGCAGGAAAGAATATCTCCGTTGGTAATGTGATACGAAGAACGCACAGCAGGTATAGAGGCATCCGACAACAGCGTCTCAAAATTTTTAATACCCGCTGCTTCAAGATCCTCCAGCAGCGTGGGATCAGTATACGGCAAACCACCAAGTCCCGGGTCGTAAACTACCGGTATATTGATCACGTGTAGTAACAACACCTCGCCATTATTTTTAGCAGCAATGCCTGCGGCCAGCTTATAAGCTTCCTGTGCCGGAGAAGAGAAATCGCATGGGACAAGTATTCGTTGCATAAGTAGTTTTTTTCGAATGTATAGTGCACTGACGCTTGCAGAAAAGACTTTCATCATTTCTCACGGCTGATAAATATCAGTTGTTACCGGCTATAAACCGCAGTTGTAAGATACAAATTACAAAATCGGGCCATGTCTATTGCTAATTAAAATCTCATTATAAATAATGGGGCATGATGTTGCATAGATCTTCACTATATATCACTTTGCTACAAGCAAGAAGCCGTGCAGCCGTGGTAATTTATCCGACATCAGATCGTTTCCTGTTATCACTGTTTCATTGTGTAATTTTGACATAATGAAGCGATTGTGTATTATTGATATACCGAAAATTGTCAACCCAATCTTTTATACCATCCGCCATGAAAATCAGAAATATTCTATTCGTATCAGCGCTTATGTTGTTTTGCGTTTCTCTTTCACACGGTCAGAAAGCACCCAGTGCAACGGGCAGTTTGCCTCTTGTTACAGGCAAGGATATAGCAGTTGCTCAAACGACTTATGGAAAGGTGAGAGGCTATATCCACAACGGCATCTATACCTATAAAGGAATTCCGTATGCAAAGGCCGAACGTTTTATGGCACCGACCAAACCGGATGCATGGCAGGATGTGCGAAGTTCCTTAACGTATGGTCCTGTATGCCCGTTGATTGATCCTACAACGAGCGTGAATGACGAAGTTGAATTTGTATTTCATCACGACTGGGGATATCCCAATGAAGATTGCCTGAGACTCAACATCTGGAGCCCCGGTATAGCTTCGGCTACGGACACCAGGAAGCGACCGGTAATGTTATGGTTGCATGGCGGTGGCCACACAGCAGGTTCTTCACAGGAATTACCCTCGTACGATGGCGAGAACCTTTCGCGAAAAGGTGATGTGGTTATTGTATCGATCAACCATCGTCTTAATGTTCTTGGGTTCCTCAATCTTTCGGCATACGGTCAGAAATATAGTGCTTCGCCTAATGTGAGCATTATGGATATAGTCGCTGCACTCGAATGGGTAAAAGCGAATATAGCGAACTTCGGTGGCGATCCTTCGAACGTTACTATATTCGGACAGTCGGGTGGAGGCGGTAAAGTAAATACATTACTGAATGCTCCTTCCGCCAAAGGACTTTTTCACAAGGCCATTATTCAAAGCGGAGGACTCGGACTAAATTTTCAGGACAAAGCTATAACTGCACGTGTAGCGGCAGCGGTGTTGACAGAATTGAAATTACAACCTGCGCAAGTTGATTCCCTTCAAAAAGTACCCTTTGCGGTTTTAGCCGCGGCCGGTAAGAAAGCGCTTGCAAAAGTAAATGAAGAACTGAAAGCTGAAGGTAAAAGTGCAGGTGTGTTTGGTTTAACGTGGGGGCCTTGTCTCGATGGAACTTTTCTTCCGTACCAGCCGACCGATGCACAGGCTAAAGCACTATCGGCAAATATACCCTTGATGATCGGCTCCACTAAAAATGAGTTTATGAATTCACTGCGCATGCCGGAGTTGAGACAAGGCACTGCGGAGGACATGAAGAGCTTTTTGCAAAAGCAGCTGGGTGATAAGACCGATGCGTATATACAGGCCGTTAAAAAGGCTTACCCGACTGATAAAAAGCCAAGTGACCTGATTGATGTAGACGATCTGTTTCGAAGAAGCGCGATCCGTATGGCAGATCTGAAAACGGCAGGCGGTTCAGCCCCGGTATATATGTACTTGTTCGCGTGGCAGTCTCCGGTACTGGATGGAAGTTATAAAGCTATACATTGCATTGAGATCCCTTTCGTATTCGATAATATAGCGCGTTGCGAAGAGATGACGGGAGGAGGGAAGGATGCACATGCGCTTGCAGATAAAGTGAGTCAGGCCTGGATCAATTTTGCCCGTAGCGGAAATCCGAATCACAAAGGATTACCCACCTGGCAGAAATATACTCCGCAGAATGGTGCGACTTTGATCTTT
Source organism: uncultured Flammeovirgaceae bacterium (assembly GCA_946480685.1). The sequence goes on from CAMLLI010000072.1 coordinate 6,705, forward strand.
GATAATACCTGTGTCGAAAAGTACCATCATGACAAAGAGCTGTTATCGCTGACGCCTGATCGTGTCCTTTGATCAGCCGGCTATCCATAGTATAAGTCCTGCATATAGTTGTATGCAGGACTTTTTTATGGGGTGCTTCTTATCACACAGTAGCGCTGAATCAGAATGTCAACGGCCGTACACCGGCAGACCAATATAGCACCGACTTCTGCTTTTCATACTCCGCTATAGTCTTGATAAGTTTCGATTGTGCATTGAAAAGCTTTTCCTGCTGAACGTTGATCTTGAATAAATCGCTCTCGCCATTTTCGAGGTTGAGCAGTTCCGCATTCATCAACCGGTTATAGTTGTCAACCATGGAACGTTGCTGTTGAAGGATGACTCCGTTGTTGAGCAGTTGATTATAGGCTGCCTGAATATCATTCATGATCTGCCTTCGCGTTATATCGCGATCGTACGTTGTGTTTGTGATCTTTAATCTTGTCTGTGCAACCTTCGCTCTTTCTTTTCTCAGAAATATAGGTATAGAGAAGTCGATGCCGAGTTTATAGTTATCGTCCAGCACAAACGAGTTGCTGGTGCCCTCGGGAGTAAAAGGCTGATTCAGCATATAGTATGAAACATTGACGCGTGGTTTCATATACTCCGATGCCAGTCTTCTGTCAAGTTCCAGTTGCTGGATCTTCAGATTGAGCTTGCGTAACTCCGGGTGATTTACTTTTGCTTCACCCATCAGTTCTTCCAGTATATTCTGCGAAAGTACAATGGACGATGAAGGAACAACCGGTGCGTGTTGCAATGACAGGTCTACCGGGTTCATCGTACTGTCCCATAAGTAAGTTGATACTTTAATCGTGCTGTTTCTCAGCGTCAGCAGTGCTTCCTGCATATTTACCTGTCGCTCCAGCAACGTGATGTTGGCCTGCACCGTATCCATCGTAGCCAGCTCGCCACCTTCAAAGTTCATTTTTACTCTCCGGAATATTTCTTCCGCAATAGCCGTTGTACGTATAGCAAGACGATAGTTATAGTAACTGTAGTACCATTGCCAGTAATCTTTTGCTGCTTCCAGTAGCAATTTGTTGATAAGCTTTACCTGTTCGGCTTCCATCATCTCGCTGAACAACTGCGCTTGCTTGAGTGCCGTTCTACGTTCGTCCGTCAGCAACCCTTGTCCTAAGGGCAACGATATACCGGCATAGAGTTGCTGGTAATTATACTCGCCGGATATATAGTGCTCCGGGTTCAGCCGGTCTCCGGTATTTCGCTCGATACCAAGGGTGGGCGTTATCGGACTGGCTGTCGGGAACTTTATACCTCCGTTGAACAGGCGATAGTATTCCGTATTGTTATAGTGCTTCAGCAGGAATTCGCTTTCAATCTTCGGATCAAAATTACCCCGCGCCAAACGTATTTCCTGTCTGGCAACATCCGAGAGTAAATTGGTTTGCTTTACTACCGGATGGTATCGTGTTACCAATTGATAAAAGTTTTCAAGTGTAACGGGTTTGGCAGTGTCCGGCAATACAAAGATGGAATCATTTCCGTGTTGTGCCCGGAGGTTGCCATATATACTCAACAACAGGATCAGCAGTACTTTCTTCATAGCGTGTAGGTATACCGTTGTTAACTGTTCTTTCCGTCTGTATCTTTCTTCTCGCCTTTGGAAGGAAGCGCATCCTGCAGCGGTGCTTTATACAGGCTGGGAGGGAAGCCGTTGAGCTGACGCCAGATCTCATACCACACCGGTACATTTTCAAGCATTACCCATCCGCGCGTTCCCGATCCGACACGCAATTGCTGTGGCCACGGTTCTTCACCCGTGTCGGGTATAACCAGTATTCTGAACTCGCCCGGCTGTGAGCTTACATAATCAATTACTTCCACCGTTCCGCCAAAACTTCCTACCGAAACACTTGGCCATCCTGAAAATTGCAGCGCAGGCCATCCGTCAAACTCAACACGTACTTTCCGTCCTTTACTGATCAGCGGCATGTCCATCGCCTTTACATACATTTCTACCGCGAGGTCTGTTACTTCAGGCATCACGGTGCAAACAGCATCGCCTTCTTTAATCGTTTCTCCTATACCGGCTTTCATAGCGCGCACAATGTAACCGTCCTGCGGAGCTGTGATCTGATACTGACTGCTTCGTATCTGTGTGTTGGTATATTCATTGGTAAGTTTTGATATATCACCTTGCGACTCGAATACTTCACCCTGTGTAGCACTCAGATCTGATTCGGACTTGCTGATCTTTTCCTGGTATTCGGCACGAAGGCGCGCGATCTCCAGTGTCGCATTCTGAAAATCGGCTTCGCTGCCCTGGTACTTATACTCGATCTCCTGAAATTTAGTGAGCGGTATATTTCCGGCTTCGTATAATTTTTTGTTACGCTGATATTGGTTCTTTGCGTTTTGCAGTTTTACACGTTCAGCTTCGAGCTTGGCAGTGGCCTGTTCAATCTTGTTCTGCATACCGGTTTTCAGCGCGGTGATCTGTCGTTGCAATGCCTGCGCTTTTTCAGTTTTGGATGCAAGACTACTTTTCTTCGCGGCAAGCTGTTCCTGTAAGCGCGGCAGTAACTGCGGATCGAAATACTTCTCTTTTACTTCGCGTATCGTTACAATCGTATCGCCTTTTTTTACAAGCTCTCCTTCACGCACGTGCCATGTTTGTATTTGTCCTGCAATAACAGCCTGCACGGTCTGCGGACGATTCGCGGGATTCAACGCGGTAACTTTTCCGGTGCCCCGTATATTCTGTTGCCAGGGCAGAAAGAGGAAGACTATAAATATAGCACCCAGTGCCATCAGCCATTTAGCGATCAGTATACCGGCTGCCGGACGTTTCAGTGCACGCAGGGAGTATAGATTTTCTTCCTTTACCATTTTGTCAATTCGATGTGTTGATAGTCGCAGCATACTTTTAATCAATATAGTTATTGATCGTACCTTTTTTCAGAAGTTCATCAAAGTGACCTTCGTCAGAAATTTGTCCGTTGTTAAGCAGTATAACGCGGTCGCACGCAGCCATGATCAACGGATCATTGGACACAGCGATCAACGTATACCGGCTTTCATTGTTGATCACCGATTGCAGCAGATCCAGTTTCTCCTGACGCTTAAGCCCCGAGAAGAAATCATTGAGAATGATGAGTGCCGGTTTTTTCGCGAGACATCGTGCCAGTATAAGTTTGTGAATGAACGAACTTGAGAATCCTTTTCCTCCGCTCACAATGTGTGTATTCAATCCTTCCGGCAACCGGTTTATCTCATCTTCCAGTTTTACTTTGCGTATAGCATTGATTGCATCTTCCACGGTTCGCGTAGCACTGCCCAGTGTAATATTTTCGAGTATACTTCCGTCAAATATATCTTCAGGCGAAATGTTCTTGGCCATGCTGTCGCGCAGGTGGCGGATGTCCAGATCTCGCAGGGAGTAATTGTTGATCGTAATGATACCTTCGTAATCTGTATGTATACCTGCGATGAGGTTGGTAAGCGTTGTCTTGCCGGCATTGCCAGGTCCTGCTATACAAAGCCGTTCCCCGGAGTTGACACGAAGATCTATACCGTTCAATACATGTTCAGGTTTTTCAGGATAGCGGTAGCGCAGTTGTTTCA
>CAMLLI010000073.1 GCA_946480685.1 uncultured Flammeovirgaceae bacterium
CGAGTTTACCGGCATATACCACAATACCATCACGGATGAGGCGTATTGGGTTCGAGCGTTTCACGGAACCATCGGTAATCATACAACCTGCTATCGTTCCTACTTTCGAAATCTTGAACACTTCGCGAACTTCTGCATTTCCTACAATTACTTCTTCTGTTTCCGGAGCAAGCATACCTTCCATCGCAGCCTTCACATCGTTGATCGCATCGTAGATGATTGAGTAGAGACGAATTTCGATCTCCTCGTTTTCAGCTACACGCTTCGCAGAGTTAGACGGACGTACCTGGAAGCCGAGGATGATGGCATCAGATGCTGATGCAAGCAATACATCGGATTCTGAGATCTGACCTACACCACGGTGTATAATGGCCACCTGTATTTCCGGTGTTGAAAGTTTAAGCAATGAATCGGAGAGTGCTTCTACAGATCCATCCACGTCACCTTTCACAATCACGTTCAATTGTTTGAAGCTTCCTATCGCTAGACGTCTTCCGATCTCATCGAGTGTAATATGCTTCTTCGTGCGTATGCTTTGTTCGCGCAGCAATTGACTTCTCTTCGCAGCAAGCTCGCGTGCTTCACGGTCTGTTTCCATCACCATGAATTTCTCACCTGCCTGAGGCGCACCGTCAAGACCGAGTAATACTACCGGCGTAGATGGTCCTACTTCATTTGCTTTTTTACCAGTGTCATCAAACATCGCTTTTACGCGACCGTAGTGTGCACCAGCCAATACTATATCTCCAACACGAAGTGATCCGGTCTGTACCATTACCGTTGCTACATAGCCACGGCCTTTATCAAGAGAAGCTTCGATGACTGAACCCGTAGCATTTCTGTTCGGATTTGCACGAAGGTTTAGAAGCTCAGCTTCCAGCAACACTTTCTCGAGCAGATCATCTATACCTTTACCAGACTTTGCTGATATTTCCTGACTCTGATATTTACCACCCCACTCTTCAACAAGTATATTAATCTTTGAAAGTGATTCGCGGATCTTATCGGGGTTCGCTGATGGCTTATCAACTTTGTTGATCGCTATAACAATCGGTACACCGGCAACCTGTGCGTGGTTAATCGCTTCTTTCGTCTGAGGCATAACGTCATCGTCAGCCGCTACAACGATAATCGCTATATCGGTAAGTTTTGCACCACGGGCACGCATCGCTGTAAACGCTTCGTGACCTGGTGTATCAAGGAACGCTATCTTGTTACCACTCTTCGTAGTTACATCATACGCACCAATGTGCTGCGTGATACCACCCGCTTCAGACGCAGTAACTTTTGTGTTACGGATATAGTCAAGCAACGATGTTTTACCGTGGTCAACGTGACCCATGATGGTAACGATCGGTGCACGTGGCAACAGATCTTCTTCATCATCGCTGTCTTCCTCCACTTCGAGCTCTTCTTCCGCAGAAGTGAATTGAACATTATATCCGAACTCATCTGCAATTACTGTGATTGCTTCCGCATCCAGACGCTGGTTAATGGATACGAACATACCTAAACTCAAGCAGGTTGAGATAACATCGTTCACGGATACATCCATGAGTGATGCCAGGTCGTTCGCAGAAATAAACTCCGTTACGCGCAGTGTCTTCGATGCTTCCTGTTCCTGAAGCATTTGTTGCTCCTGAGCTTCGGAGTTCGCCTGACGTTTCTCCCTTCTATATTTCGAACCGCTGGTCTTCTTGCCACCACCACTCAGCTTGGCAAGTGTAGCGCGTATCTGATCTTGAATTTCCTTCTCCGTAGGTTCTTCTTTCTGAACTCTTGGCGGATGCGGGCCTCTTCTCTGCTGGCCATGGCCATGCTGCTGATGAGGACGTTGCTGGCCGGGTTGATTAGGACGTTGTCCATGACCTTGACCCTGGCCTTGCTGATTTCCTTGCTGAGGACCTTTCTGATCGTCAGTAGGAATACGCTTGCGCGGACGCTTGCCTTTACGATCATCCTTTGTATCAGACGAAGCCACCGGAGAATCTTTTTTCTTATCTACCGGGAGTTCAATCTTATCAACAACTTTTAATCCTTTCAGTCGATCGGCCTTCGCTTTGATGAGCTCCATTTCGGGCTCTGCCTTTTCAGCAACAACCGGAGGTTGCTCAACAACTTTTGGAGGTGTTACAACAACCGGTTCTTTTGGTGTTTCTTTAACAACCACCGGAGGTTGTACTTCTTTTACTTCTTCTTTCTCTTTAACAACCTCTATCTGCTCTTTTACTTCTTTAGCCACAGGTTCCTTTACTTCCACTTTCTCAACAACCGGTTTTTCTTCAACAGGTTGTTTTACTTCGGGCTCCGGTACTTCTGTTTTAGCAGCTGGTTTCTTTTCGAGATCTATTTTACCGACAACTTTAATGCCCTCGAGCTTCGGCTTCTCACGTTCAACTTTATCGGGCTGTTTTGCTTCTTCTTTTGCCTTAACCTCTTTGGAGCCGAGGTTCTTGATCATGATTCGCTCTTCTTCTTCTACACGTTTCTTCGCGAGTTCTTTCTCGCTCTCTAACACGAGATTGTCGTTGTGCTTGGCTCCAATGTGAAGACCTGAGGCCTCCAGTTTATCGGTAGCAGAAGAAGCAAACTCTTTAGACAAAAGGTTGAATTGCTCAGGCGTGAGTTTAGCGTTGGGGTTATTCTCAACCTCAAAACCTTTCTTCCCCAGAAAGTCCAAGATGGTATTGTGCCCCACATTGAGCTTTCTTGCAGCCTGACTCAACCTGATCAACTTTTCTTCTGCCATATTCAAATATGCCTGTTTTTTTAAGGACTTTAAAATTCAAATGCGTGTAGTCCCGCAATTTAACTTATTGTTCACAGTTCATCGCTCACTTAATTAAGGATTCGTAATAAAACCCAATTCACAAACGATTTATTCGAACTCCTTCTTCAGGATGTTCAATACACCTTCTACAGTTTCTTCTTCGAGGTCTGTGCGTCTTACCAATTCATCTTTGGAAAGCGCCAACACACTTTTCGCTGTATCAAGACCAATGCGGTTCAATTCTTCAATTACCCAGCTTTCAATTTCATCTGAGAATTCGTCAAGATCCACATCTTCCTCTACCTGACCTTCGGCCAGTTCGCGGAATACATCTATCTCATAACCAACCAAACGGCTGGCTAGTTTAATGTTCAATCCACCTTTACCAATTGCCAACGAAACCTGGTCTGGTTTCAGATAGACAGCTGCACGCCCGTTATCTCTATCGATCTTGATAGACGATATCTTTGCAGGACTTAATGCACGCTGAATGTATAGCTCCAGGTTATCGGTATAATTGATTACATCTATATTTTCATTCTGTAATTCACGAACGATGGCATGGATACGTGAACCTTTCATACCCACGCAAGCTCCTACCGGGTCAATACGATCATCGTACGATTCCACAGCAACTTTAGCACGTTCGCCTGGCTCGCGCACTACTTTTTTGATGGTGATCAAACCATCGTACACTTCCGGTACTTCCTGCTCGAATAATCTCTCCAGGAATACAGGAGATGTTCTGGATAGAATGATCTTCGGATTACCGTTGATCATTTCCACCTTATGTACAATAGCGCGTACGTTTTCTCCCTTACGGTAACGATCCTTCTGGATCTGCTCACCGCGTGGTATCGCTATTTCATTTCCTTCTGCATCGGTAAGTAATACCTCCTTGCTCAGCAGCTGATATACTTCACCGGCGATAATCTCGCCTACCAGATCTTTATACTTCTGGAAGAGTATATCTTTTTCGAGGTCTTTAACCTTCTGAATTAATGTTTGTCGCGCTGTAGTTACTGCTCTGCGTCCGAAGTCTTCAATATAGATCTGCTCAGACACTTCTTCACCAACTTCGAAATCAGGTTCGATCTTGCGGGCCTCTGATAAACTGATCTTATCAAAATCCCAGATGTCCTCTGAATCATCGTCTACAATCTCGCGGAAGCGATAGATTTCAAGATCCCCTTTGTCCGCGTTGATGATCACGTCAAAATTTTCATCCGATTCATATTTTTTACGGATCATATTTTTGAACACGTCTTCCAGGATCCGGATCATAGTAGGCCGGTCGATGTTCTTTTGTTTTGCAAATTCAGCAAACGACTGAATCAATTCATGTGCATCCATGGTTTCGTATTATTTAAAACTTACTAACACAAAAGCTTTTTCTATGTCTGTAAAAGGAATTTCAATTGTCTTTATTTCTTTCTTCTTACCTGAACCAACTTCTTGTTCCAGTGTAATAGTTCCATCGGTAACTGCTGTAAGTTTTCCTTCCTCTGTCTTTTCGAGAACCTTCACTTTCAACCTGCGCCCTATATTTTTACGATACTGGCGTGTCAGCTTCAGTGGGTGATCCAGCCCGGGTGTTGAAACTTCCAACATATAGGCATCTTCCAGCCACGACACTTCATCCAACTGTTTGGAAAGCGACCGGCTCACATCTGCACATTCATCAATGCTAATTCCGTTATCGCTGTCTAGCAGCACCAGCACTTTTCGCGGTCCCTGTTTAGAAGAAACAATAACATCTACGATAAACTGACCAGGGTCTGTTAATACCGATTCAGCGATGCGTCTTATCTCTGCTGCTATGTCCATTGTAAAAAATGCTATAAACAAAGAGGGGACTTGTTGTCCCCTCTAAAAGAATACTCAGAAACTTCGGCAAAAGTATAGCTTTTTTGCTTCAATTTCAAAATTCCTGATGATTATCTGATTTTCAGAGCTGTTCCAACTCAGCGGAAAGATTTTTCCGGGCTTGTTCTTCGTACCTGGAAAAGAATTTATCGGTCTTAAATATTTTGTCCATAGACAGAAAGTGCTGCAGTACTTTTTTCCGGCCGGGTTTGTATAGCAGGTCAGGATAGTACGAATATTCTTTCCGGATATTTCTGAAGTACGTTTCGTATACTTCCCAGCTCGCTCCCAGGATAGACAGGTCTGCGTCTGTAAAGAAGTTAGTGTCCTGGATATCGCTTATGGTATGACCTTTTGTTGCCAGAATCTGCTGCACGCATTTATGGATACGCTCTGAGGGGAATGTTACTTCACGAAGTCGCTGTTCGGCCAACGCCGCACTCTGTTCTTCGTTGTCTTTTTGAAGCGTGTTGTAAACAATGTCGTGGTAGGCAATTGAGAATATAATGCAATCCCAATCCTCTATAAACTCTTTGATGGACGTGAGTTCTTTCAAAAGATTTTCAAGATGAGATTGATTATGGTAATACCGCTTCTTCGCCGTATAACTTTTCTCAATCTCATCCCAAAGTTTACCTGCCAGTGCTGTATCATGGCTATAGCGCGATACAGCTTCAGCAAATTCTTTTGCCAGCATGATCTATATATCAGATATACTCCGGCAGATTTTTAAGATATACCCCGTAACCACTTTTCTCCAGTGGTTTCGCGAGCGTAAGCAATTCGTCTTTTGTGATGAAGCCCTGACGGAATGCAACCTCTTCTATACAGCCTATCTTTAAACCCTGACGTTGCTCGATCGTCTGCACAAAGTTGGAAGCCTGCATGAGTGAATCGAACGTACCAGTATCAAGCCATGCTGTACCGCGACTCATCGGTGCTACGGTAAGTTTACCTCTCTTCAGGTATACATTGTTCACATCTGTTATTTCCAGTTCTCCGCGAGGACTAGGCTTGAGCTCCTTCGATATTTTAACTACTTCATTATCGTAGAAATATAGTCCGGGTACTGCATAGTTTGATTTAGGCTTTGCCGGTTTCTCTTCGATTGAGATCGCTTTTTTGTTAGCATCAAACTCTACCACACCGTAGCGCTCAGGATCTGTAACGTGATATGCAAATACAACACCCCCATCCGGATTAACATTGGATTGCAAAAGTTTTTGCATACCCGATCCATAGAAGATATTATCACCGAGGATCAATGCCACTTTATCATTACCTATAAATTTCTCACCAATGATAAAAGCCTGCGCGAGACCTTCCGGCTTAGGTTGAACTTCATAGCTGAATGAGCACCCGATATTTTTACCATCTCCCAAAAGCTTCTGGAACATCGGCATATCGTGTGGTGTAGCAATAATCAGAATTTCACGAATGCCCGCCATCATTAACACCGACAATGGATAGTATATCATCGGTTTATCATACAATGGCATAAGTTGCTTACTAACAGCGATCGTTAAAGGATACAAACGTGTACCCGAACCTCCTGCTAAGATTATACCTTTCATTGTGTTTTGGTGTTTAGGTTAGTACGTGTTTACGTTATTGATCTGCACAACGCAGACACGTGCTAACGTAAACACATACATACGTTATTATCGTCCCTGATACATGTTGTTATAGTACTTCAGGTATTCGCCTGAGGTTACGTTATTGAGCCACGTAGTGTTTGCCAAATACCAGTCAACAGTTTTTTCGAGGCCAACTTCGAACGTTACATCCGGACGCCAGCCTGTTTCGCTGATAAGTTTGGATGCATCTATAGCGTAACGCAAGTCGTGACCGGGTCTATCTTTAACATGAGTTATCAACTTAGCGGAAGTACCTTCCGCACGGTTGAGTTTTTTATCCATGATGTGACAAAGCAGGTTTACGAGATCGATGTTCTTCCACTCGTTGTTTCCACCAATGTTATATACCTCACCCACTTTTCCCTTATGGAAAATTGCATCGATCGCGCGTGCGTGATCTTCAACAAACAACCAGTCACGTATATTTTCGCCTTTACCATATACAGGCAGCGGCTTGCTGTTAATGATATTGTTGATCATTAACGGTATAAGCTTTTCAGGAAAGTGAAAAGGTCCGTAGTTGTTAGAGCAACGGCTTATGATTGTCGGCAATCCAAAGCTGTTATAATATGCACTTACAAAGTGATCGCTACTTGCTTTTGATGCTGAGTATGGTGAACGCGGATTAATCGGAGTTTCTTCTGTAAAGAATCCGCCATGTTCTGCTGAACCATATACTTCATCTGTGGAGATGTGATAAAAACGCTTGTTTTCAAATTTACCATTCCACGCGGTTTGAGCTGCACGCAACAAATTGAGTGTACCAATGATGTTTGTATTCGCGAACTCAGTCGGATTATGCAGCGAACGATCTACGTGCGACTCTGCAGCCAGGTGTACAACACCATCTATATCATGCTTGCTGAATACATTGTTCAGAAATTCTATATCCAGTATATCACCGTGTTCGAAGTGATAATTAGATTTCTTCTCAATGTCTTTCAGGTTCTCAAGATTACCTGCATACGTAAGCTTGTCAAGATTGATGATCGTATAATCAGGATACTTGTTAACAAACAATCTGACAACGTGCGAGCCTATAAAACCGGCTCCACCGGTGATTAATATTTTTCTTGATGACATCTGAGAGGGAATTAACGAATATACTTTTCGAAGTTTTTATGATCACGCTGGTATAATACTTCCTGTGGCAGCGACTTGAAGTAATCATAGGTAATTTTCAAGCCTTCTGAACGCGAAACCTTCGCTTCCCAACCCAGTATCTCTCTGGCTTTAGTCGTGTTGGGTTGTCTTTGCTTCGGATCGTCTTGCGGAAGTGGTTTATATACTACCTTCTGCTTGGTGCCTGTCAGTTTTACAATTTCCTCGGCAAAATCACGAATAGTGATTTCATCAGGATTGCCAATGTTTACCGGCAAGTGATAGTCAGACATCAACAATCTATATATACCTTCAACCTGATCGTCTACATAACAGAAAGAACGGGTTTGTGAACCATCACCAAATACCGTAAGATCTTCTCCACGTAACGCCTGACCGATGAATGCAGGCAACACACGTCCGTCATTGAGGCGCATGCGCGGGCCATACGTATTGAAGATACGCACGATGCGTGTCTCAAGTCCGTGATAGGTATGATACGCCATGGTAATCGCCTCCTGAAATCGCTTCGCTTCGTCATATACTCCGCGAGGACCAATCGGGTTCACGTTACCATAATACTCTTCAACCTGCGGATGTATTAATGGATCGCCATATACTTCCGATGTTGAGGCAACCAGTATTCTCGCTTTCTTAACGCGGGCTAATCCCAGAAGATTATGAGTACCCAACGATCCCACCTTCAAAGTCTGAATTGGAATTTTCAAATAATCAATCGGACTTGCCGGAGATGCAAAGTGAAGTATATATTTCAACTCTCCCGGTACATGTACAAAGGAAGAAACATCGTGATGATAAAATTCAAAATCAGGATGTTTAAAAAGATGCTCAATGTTACGAAGATCACCTGTGATCAGGTTATCCATAGCAATAACACTATAGCCTTCTTTAAGAAAACGGTCGCAGAGGTGAGAACCTAGAAAACCGGCTCCCCCTGTAATTAACACTCTTTCCTTAGCCATTGATCACCTCTCTTCCTATGCTGTAATATGTGTACCCTTGTTCTTTCATATTCGGTAAATCGTATAAATTTCTTCCATCGAAAATTACTTTGGCTTTTAGTGCACGAGAGAGTTTTTCAAAATCAGGCGTGCGGAATTCCGGCCATTCTGTCGCTATGAAAATAGCATCTGCACCTTCTGCTGCCTCGTACGGTGTAGCGAAGTATTGAATCTTATCGCCTAAAAGCTTCTTCACGTTTTCAATAGCTTCCGGATCGTGAGCTTTTATTGTTACTCCTTCGTTCAATAACTCTTCAATGTTATAGAGTGACGGAGCCTCGCGTATATCATCTGTATGAGGTTTAAAAGAAAGACCCCAGAAAGCAATGGTCTTACCTTTAAGATTACCCTTGAAGTAATCTTTTATCTTCTGGATCAATTTTGTTTTCTGATCTGCATTTACATCCATTACCGCGTTGAGTATACGGAAGTCATACTTCACATCAGAGGCTGATTTAGCAAGCGCCTGTACGTCCTTCGGAAAGCAGCTTCCACCATAACCTATACCTGGGAACAAGAATCTTTTTCCAATACGACTATCGGTACCTACACCTTTACGCACAGCATCAACATCTGCACCTACCAGTTCGCACAAGTTAGCTATCTCGTTCATGAAGGTAATTTTTGTTGCCAGGAATGAGTTCGCTGCATACTTGGTAAGTTCAGCGGAACGCTCGTCCATAAAAATAATCGGATTACCCTGACGTACATAAGGAGCGTAGAGAGCTTCCATGATTTTTCTTGCACGTGCTGAAGTAGTACCAATCACAACACGGTCAGGTTTCATAAAGTCTTCTACCGCTACACCTTCACGTAAGAATTCTGGATTTGAAACAACATCGAAATCTACTTTTGCATTCGCAGCTATTTTCTCACGCACTTTATCGGCTGTTCCTACTGGTACTGTACTCTTATCGATGATCACGGTATAATCTGATAAAATCGGACCGAGATCTGACGCTACTTTAAGTATATATTTAAGATCGGCGGAACCATCTTCTCCGGGAGGAGTTGGTAACGCGAGGAAAATGATCTTTGCATCTTTTATACCTTCAGCGAGGTTCGTGGTAAAAAAGAGCCTTCCTTGCTTGATATTCCGTTCGAAAAGTTGTTCGAGACCAGGTTCATAGATGGTGATTTTTCCATTTTGAAGTTTTTTCACCTTTTCCTGATCAATGTCAACACATGTTACAGTGTTTCCGGTTTCAGCAAAACAAGTTCCGGTTACGAGACCAACGTAACCTGTTCCAACTACAGCTATTTTCATGAATTAATGGGTTTTTGACCCCGCAAATTAAGACTTTTAAGCAGATTTGGGGCATGTTTGCGCTACCAGACGTTTAAATTGTGCAGAAGATTTAAATACAACCTAACATTCGTTTGCTAATCGCTTCAAGAGAATGTAACTTTAACGTTTTCAATACTAACTTTTCTATTCAACATGGAAGTAGCAACCAGTAACACTGAATTTATAAGTTTCAATGAAACGGAGAATCAGCGGATGATCGCGCAAATGGTTCGGGATTTCGGCAACAAAGAAATTGCACCGAACATCATGGCCTGGGATGAAAGCCAGGAATTTCCCGTGCCTCTTTTCAAAAAAATGGGTGGTCTGGGATTAATGGGGGTACTCGTTCCGGAAGAATTCGGTGGGGCCGGTTTGGGGTATCAGGAATACATTACGGCTATCATCGAGATCGCTCGAATTGATGGATCGATTGGCCTGTCCACAGCCGCTCATAATTCGTTATGTACAAACCATATTTTGCTTTTCGCCTCTCCAGAACAGAAGAAAAAATATTTAC
>CAMLLI010000074.1 GCA_946480685.1 uncultured Flammeovirgaceae bacterium
GGGCGCGATCCGGGAACTCGAAAAGCAAAATATACTTGCTGACATCGAACGTGTGGGCGGAACATCCGCAGGGGCGATAGCGGCACTTACAGTTGCCCTGGGATATACCAGCACTGAAATCGAAAAGATCATTTACGATACCAAGCTTCAGAAATTCAATGATGGCAAATTCTTTTTTATTGGCGGTATATCGCGTATCAACCGAAACTTTGGATGGTACCGCGGAACTGCATTTACCAAATGGCTGGAACGCATCATTGCTAAAAAGACTGGCAATGCAGACATTACGTTTCGCGAGCTGCATGCAAAACATTTTCCGGACCTATATATTACCGGCACAAGTCTTAACCGGCAGCAACTTATTGTATTCTCGCATGAGCAATATCCGGATATGAAGATAAAAGATGCTGTTCGAATCAGCATGTCTATTCCTCTATACTTCGAAGCGGTATGCATTGATTCTTCCGGACATGTATTGAAAAACCGAAAAAAGGAAAAGGCGTTTGACATTATGGTCGATGGCGGCTTTACCGGTAACTTTCCTATTTTCATGTTTGATGACGTTCGCACCGAACAGAATAAAACGGTACGCACCAGTAATCCTCACACCATCGGACTACGCATCGATACACCCGGGCAAATCGGCTATGATAGTTTAAACAGAGGCCTTGCCCCCGTTGAGATCAGTCGCTTTCGAAATTATATCGGTGCATTCTATAGTTATGTGATTGAGAACCTGAATCGGGCAACGCTCACTCCGGAAGACTGGCAAAGAACTGTCTCAATCAGCTCCGGAAGTATAGGTCCAAAAATACGAAAGCTTTCACTGGCCGAAAAAGATTTACTCATTCGCAATGGTCAGGAGGCCATGAAACGCTACCTGACGACTACCGCGCCATAATATGGCTCCGCCATACGAATATAGTTCCCTATATATACTATAAGAATAACAATCCATATATATAGCGTGTTACAACTTCTATTCAGCATCACATAATAGTGGTATACGGCCAAATTAGCGGCTTTGTTTTTACCGCGATTGATTTCCGTTGACTAATTTCGTTCCCCGTTTAAATCAAAGTGTCAATGAAGTAAATCTTTAATCTTAAAATCACCCATGAAAAAGACCCTAAAAACCCCGGCCTTATTGGTCGTTCTCCTCTCATGCCTGATGCTCAGCTGCGTTCTTTTTACCGGTTGCGATGATCATCCGGATGTATGCGTAAAATGTTCTGCCACGTATGCTAAAGAAAGAAAAGTGAAACAGATCGTATACTACGATGCAGAAGGAAGTCTCAAAGAGAAGTATAGATTCTACTATACCAACTTCCTTGTGGACAGCATTACCAAGGTATCGTATGGTAGTGCAAGCGCCAAAGTTGCGGCTACTGATAGTGTTATCACCCGCCTGAAAGTACAGTATGCTTCCGGTGAATGTATTCCCTCAGCTTACACAGCAAAAACATATATACCCGCTAATCCTGTAAGCGTTGAGAAAGCATTCTTCTCTATCTCCGGCGATGAAATCACGAATAAACATCTTGCATTTTACCCGGATGAAGACTTCCTCGCAGTAGATAAGACTGCTGATATCGACTATTCGTATGATGGCAGCGGAAGAGTATCTATCCGCAACGGTACAGACTATGGTATACTGGTATGGCCAAATCTGTATGGCAACGAAAATTACTATACCTATACCGGCAATAACATTACGCATATTGTAGCGCAGAAAGAACAGGCGGGCTATACCCTGGACAATACATTTGATCCCCGCAACAGTCCGTTTAATATACAGGGAGGCGTATTATACTACCTGAACCTCATCTCTTACCCTGACCAGGAGTATTTTGAGACACTGGCGCTGGATCGTAACAATCCAACCAAAATGGTATACAAAGGAACCGATACATCCAACAGCCATGTTACCATCACATTCACACTTACCTATAGCTATGATGGATTGAGCTACCCAACCAAAGTAAATATCCACGAAGCAAAACAAGATGAAATATATGGCGATAGCCAGACTAACCATGGCACATACTTGTTTTCGTACTATTAGTATATAAGCCTATAGCAAAACCAAGAGAGGCCTCCCCCGCGGGAGGCCTCTTCCATTTATAGCGTTGCCGAAATGTATACCGGTAAATTCAACTTGACAGGCCGTTGAACCTTCACTGCAACAAACTTGTTTTACTCATGTTGGGCAGCGTTTTCCGCAGCCGGCACTTCAGCTGGTATGTTGTCTCAGCATGTTTCTCAATTTATATACTAAAACATTGGGCTTGTCAATATACTTGTGTACCTTCCTTGGTCGTTTATAGGTAGTCGTATATAAAATTCGAAAACTATGTACGTACGATTCATTTTACTGCTGTTTGTCTTGTTGACCGCTTGCCAGTCGGGCAGAATTTCCTGTCCGGAGCCGAAGTATGCCAAGCTGAAAAAATCCACTCCGCACCGAAGCTACTATTCGCCACAGTTCACCGCAGCGAATGAAGCCGAAGAAGAAAACCGGCAAACCAAAGGTACCCGAAGCAATTCAAAAATGATCACGCATGTTTCGGTTGAGGAATGGGACTGTCCGCAGCCCGGCAAGAAAAAGTATATGCCGAAAGAAGTGAAACAAAACATCCGCAAAAACATGAAACGGATTTCTTCCGATAAACAGAACGAAGCGGATTCTGTGCAGACCCGATCAAACAGGCGTTAATCGCTTCGTCTTATCAACAGGTTCCTATACCTTATCATCGAATCAATTCGTACTTTTCGGAAAGAACTTTTTCCACCGTATGAATTGGTCTGAGAAAATGAAAACTCCATTTCCTTTTTACCTGGATGATGATCGGAAGAATATCATTTTCATCCTGGTGATCAGCCTTTTTGTTGTGGGGTTTCTCATGGTTTTCCAACCGAGCTTCTCGCATCACGGACCGCTTACTGTGCCTCAGAAATTTCTATTCGGTGGTGTTACTTTCGCAGTTCTATTTTTAGACATCATCATCCTTCCGAAACTCTTTCCGAAAGCATTCGACAATTTTACACTTGGTAAATATATACTTATCACCATACTGCACCTTGTGCTGATTGGTATTGTCAGCACCATCATTGATGAGCTTCTGATTTTTCCACAGCAAACTTTGTGGGAAAATATAAAGGGAGCAAACCTGCAGGTAGCGCTAACAGGCTTTATGCCGGTGACTATCATATTTCTTTTTCTGAAGAACAAGATGTTGCAGCAAAATCTGCAAAGTGCGCTGGCCGCCAATCAACAGCTTGAAAAGATCAAGACCTTAAAGAAAGAAGTAACGGTTAATCCGAATACCACCAGTCCCATCGTGTTGCACTCCGATACAAGTGAGACACTCAGTCTTCATCTTCCGGATCTCTTATTTATTGAGGCTGATGACAACTACGCTACCGTTGTATGGAAAAACGGGCAAGGCATTCAAAAGAAATTATTGCGGGTAAATCTCAAGAACCTTGAGACACAGATCAACAACTCGTTTGCTATTCGCTGTCATCGCTCGTACATCGTTAATGTTCATGCGATCAGCAACATTACCGGCAACACGAACGGTTATAAGCTTCAGATACTGGACACCGAGTATCTCATACCGGTTTCGCGGGCAAAGGGAAAAGAGCTAATTGAAAAGATCCAGCAGTTACGAAACGTAATGGAACTAGCCTGACCGTTGTAAAAGTATTTTTGTTATTCACCATCCGCCACAAAAGGCTTTCCTTTGGCCCCAGCAACTTGCCATCCGCGACAAGTGCTCTCCTGTCTACTTCATTGCACGGCAATTTTCATCGGCTGCGTCTTTCTTCGCGTACAGAATTGCAAACTACAGCTTATGAAAAAATATATTCTCACCATCGCACTGGCAGTTGCTGCCCTCACCGCATCCGTTGCACAGGAAAAGACAGCACCCCGCACCGAATTCACCGTTGAACTTTCAACCTCTTCGCTGGAAGTAAAAGCTGGTGAAACCAAGGAGCTCACGTTAACACTGAATCGCTCGAAACAATATTCAAAATCGAAAGCTACCCTTGGTCTTTCATCGGGTTTGCCGGAAGGCGTTAGCGTAACGTTCGAACCCAAAGAAGGTGTAGTGGACAATAGCATTGTAAAAGTTGCCGTAGCGGAACATGCAAAAGCCGGAAGCTATATGATTATACTGAACAGCACCATGCAGCATAAAAGCAAAGGTGCAACACTAAAGCTTGTTGTAACAGGAGCCGGGGAAGCAGTTTCGAAAAATTAGTTGCGAGCTGTCAGCTGCGGGTTTCGAGTTTGAAGCAGCAGCTGACAGTTTTATAGACTATAACGTTATTCCAATCGTATACTTTCTATCGCTATACCGTGTTTAGCTTTCAATTGATCCACAGCAATGCCAGGGCCAATTGAAATTTGAATCGTTTCTACGGCACTGATATCAAAGTCGCATACAGCGGATGGCTTGAAGAAGTACGGCAGAAAACCCGGATACGGCCTTGGCAATGTTACCAGGTTTACACTTTTAAGATCCGCCAGATTAATGCTATAGTCAGCTGCGTCAACCCCTACCGTTATAACGCCTCCATATGCAGAACCATCTTTCATCACCAAGGCAAGTTGCAACTTGCATGGACTTTCATTCATAGCGCGTCCGCGAAACACCAGCTTCTTGCTCTGCAGTATATCTTGTTTACGACCAGCTGTTTTCTGTCCGAAGAAAAAACGCATGGAATAATCGTGTATCGGCTCTCCGTTTTTATTTTCCGGATCGATCTCGAACAACTTTGTAACATTTACCTGCAATTCAGCTTTACCAGGTTCGGCAGAAGGAATTATCGTTGAACTGCGAAGCCACTGACGTGATAGCGCGTGGGCATCTGTCGCTGCATTGAACAAATATACCGGAGTATTTCTACCCAGCACTGGCACGGTATAGGGTGTTCCGTAAAAATCCCAATCAGACGGCCTGCCTGGCAACGAGGTTGAACCGGTATAGTATACATCTCCGGTTTTTGCTGTAATAAAATACCGAAGCATGCCAGCCTTTATATACTCCTCAGGAAGTGCTAAGCGGTAAGTATAGCCACTCACATGCTCCATTGGCAATACATCCGGACGCCAGCCGGAACCAAACACGCTCACTTCTACGGCCTGCGGAATTTCTTTGGTAACAATCGTAGCTTCCACGACATAATTGTTACCTTCCGTAAGTTCTGCTAATGGTGAATGTAAGATATATACCTTGTCCACTTCAGCTGCCGGTGCGGTAAATTCGCCCAGTATAATATTTTTATAGCGAGTCTGTGCACTCACCTTCGTTGTTACGCCTTGTCTTGTTACCAGATATGTTCCCGGAGTAATGGTAACAATGTTGTCTTGTGCCGTTGCTGTATATGTATTGCCATCATTGATACCTTTTACCGTATAGTTACCACCGAGATCCGGCAGCGCAATGGACAAAGGCCATGCTCTATAATTTACAACCGCGATCTTCTTCTTCGGGCTGTTTTGTCCGAAAGGATCGTTTATCCATATAGCATCCGGCAATACTTCAAGTCGCCATACGCCCGGCTCGATGCGATCGAGGAAGTAAGCCCCGGTACCGCTATATTTTACAATTGAAGAATTTCCCCAACCAGCTATCTCCTGCAGTTTATCAACAGCCGTTGGTGGTGTTGTGGTGTGATTGGTATAGAAGAATTTTGTTTCCGTTACCATCTCTGCCAGGTCCTTCTCGTAACTCACCTTAAAATTCTCAAACGATGCGTTGGCAGGATAGCTTCCATAATTTTTATACAATGGCACCTGGTGAAATACTTCGCCTGAAATCTTGAGACTTAATGCTTTTTGAGGAGCATACACCAGGTTCATATAGTGCGTATTGTACTCCGTGTTTACATCGGCCATATAGGTTGGATCGTACGCGAAATGTGTCGCGATCTGCATGCCGGCTTCTCGGAAACTCCTGGCCATGGCCGGGTATATATACGAACGACCAACATCAGCAGCGTCAAATTCATATACCAGTTTTCCGATCTTTTTAAATTTAGGATTCGAACCAAACGGTATACTATATTTATCAACGTTTGGTAACAGGTTGCCGCCAAGCTCGTGCCCGGAACCTAAACCAGTCGGGTACCACTGGAATGTACCGCCCTGTATACCGGCATTGAAGTATGCATCGGCCAGGTGAATACTATGACTGATGTTATAAAATACAGGCTTCCTGCATCCGGTGCTCTTCATGGCTTTGATCATGCGACTGATGAAGGCTGTTACTTTTTCCGGTGCTTCGCCATGGTGTGGCTCATTGGAAATCTCGAATGCAATAATATCCGGATCGTTTTTATATGCTATACCGGTATAGGGATTAACGTGATTCAAAAACTGGTATAAATATTTTTCCTGTGCCTTGATAGCATCTTCGTTGGTGAGACACGCATCTTTTCCATACTTGGTGGAGAAGCCCGGAGTTTTTTCTTCTGGTTCGGGATAGCCATTCGGCCAGTATGCTATGGGAGTGAGCATAAACTTCATTCCGCGATCCTTCATTTTCTTCAACATATAGTCAAAGAGCTTGAGGTGTTCGTTGTTGAGAACATTACCAACGCTGTCGCTGATCTCGCAATCCCATACATGTACACGATACAGGTCAAAGCCCAGTCGTGCAAAATGGTATACATCGTTGTCGATTGCCTGCTCTAATGAAATGCCTTTCTTTTTCGCGGCCCTGTATCCATGTGCGAAAGGGGCTGTATAGTTAACGCCAAAGGCGCGTACTTCTTCATTTGTTTTGCCCCAGCGCATGATGCCATTCTTGTCTACATATACATCATTCGTTTTTTGTGCTGATGCCGCGATGCATACGAGCAGTAAAAGAACAATGCCTAAAAATTTTATATACTTCATCATTACTTCGCTTGTCTCCTTTATCGTTAAAAATTTAATAAGCTCCTTTCGTCACCTGTGTCCACGAAAGTGATTTATCCTGGCAATTACTTATAAGCATGTTTGGTATAGTCTATAGCCTCCACCGTGTTGCCGGCAAAATCAAAGAATGCACAGTTCTCCCATGAAGAACCGGTTCCCCACAAGTCTTTCATTTGCGAGCTGATCCACGCAGGTTCCCAATAAATTATACCCTGGCCGCCACCGTCCAATACCTCCTGGGTCATCTTGATCATGATGTCGGACTGACCTTTCTTTGTATAGGGATATCCCGCGATAGCAGACTGACTTCCAAAATGATTGTTATAGTTATCGTTGCTGCCGGTTGTCCACGGATAAGCTGTCTCAAGGATCAACACGGGGCGGTTGTATTTACTCCTGAAGCTTGCTATCTTATCAGACAATTGCTCCAGCCCTACCGTTGTGTGCCACAGCGGATAGTATGAAAATCCAATCATATCAAATCCGGTAACAGCACCTTTTGTCGTCATGTTATCAAACCACCACTCAACATTTTTCGGGTCTGCTACATGCAACAGTATTTTTGTTTTCACGGTAGAGTTTGCTGCTACAGCCTTCACGGCATCAATCGCACCATTTACGACCGTACCCATCTGCTGCCACGCTCCGTTACAAACATTGCAGGCCGGAAATCCGTCAGGTGCTTCGGTATATAAAAAGCCACAGTTGGTTTCGTTGCCAATCTGCACCAGCTCAGGCATCAACCCTTTTGCATTCAGATACGACAAGGTGCTTTGGGTATAATTATATACCGAATCTCTTAGCACCGCTACATCTTTAATATTCTTCCACGCAGCGGGGATTTTCTGGTTTTCGGGATCAGCCCACGTATCAGAATAATGAAAATCAAGAAGTATAGCCATGCCTTGCGCACGCGCGAGCTGAATGGACTTCGCTACATCCTGTAAATCGTTATAGCGTTGCGTACCAGCATCTCCATACACTTCTTTTGTCCAGGAAGGATTGTGCCACAGGCGAAGACGAACGAGGTTTGTACCATGCTCTTTAAAAATCACATACGGACTTTTCGTAACGCCACCATCTTTATATATACCCTGGTGATCGAGTATCTGGTTAACATACGAGAGGTCAGCTCCTAAATAAAAACCGGTGAGGTCGCGTGGTTTCTGTTCCTCCTCTTCTTCTTCAGGCACGGTCAGTGTCTCATCTTCCTTACAATTAACGAAGGAGAGCAACCCGATTGTGAACACCAGTGGCCATATACTTTTAAATCTCATCTCTGCTTAAATATTATAGATATACAGTAGTATATAGTTTTCGTTATATGCACAGGATGTGTAAAACAAAACTGCTATACACATCCCGTTTGGTTAGCAGGGATTAGTTGGTATAACCATCGTTCTGTTCGATGATTCCTTTTCCTTCAATGATCACCGCGCTTGGTATCGGAAAAAGTACCTGGTAATCTTTTGCATCTTTACCGCGTGCTTTCGCATTTGCTATGAATTTACCGTGACGGATCAGATCCTGTCTGCGAACACCTTCGGCAAATAATTCGCGGCCGCGTTCGTCCAGTATAGCATCGCGAAACTCATCCTGCGTCATGTCTTCAAAGTCAGCAACGTTACTGCGGCTACGAACTTCATTCACGTATGCATACGCTTCAGCCGGCCCGCGTTGTTCGTTAATTGCTTCGGCCAACGACAGGTATACTTCTGCCAACCGGAACACAACAGCATCGATCGCGTATCCGGGACCATCACCGTTGAAGGAAGTATATTTCAACGGCAGCGGACCTTTCCACCAGGTATCTGTGCGATCTACTTCACCCCAATCAGCTGTGTAAGCATCAATGATTACCGATTTGCGTTCATCGTTCGCATCAAACTTATCGAAGAAGCTCCACGGCATGTTGTAACCGCTCCATCCACCTACTTTCCGTGTGATCGATCCGGCCTGACGGAAGTCTGAAGGCAGCACTTCCTGTATATAGTAGTTTGGCGTAGCATCGCTGGCAGGTACAGCATAAATCAACTCGTTGTTACCACGTTTTGTAAATATATCTGCGTAGTTAGGTTCGAGTGCATATCCCATGGCGAGTATCTCTTTTCCAATAGCTTCAGCTTTCGCCCACTGTTTAGTATGCATATATAGCTTCAGCAACACCATACGTGCTACACCTTTGGATACACGGCCCCACTGCGAAGTGTTTCCATTATACATATCTTCGAGGTCAGGGATCGCTTCGATAAGGTCTTTCTCCATCTGCGCAGTATACTCGGCATCGCTGAGGCGCGGTGTTATCTGCGTATCATTGAGTGTAGCAGGATCGAGTTTTACGTTTACCGGTCCGAAGAAATCATACAGTATATACATAAGCCAAGCGCGCAGCACTTTTGCTTCGGCTACATATTTCTTGCGAACCTCTTCAGTTCCCCCAGTGGCATTACTGATCTTGTTGATCACATCCGTAGCACGGGCAACGTAGCGGATCTTATAGTATACAGTTTCATTTGATCCAGACCATGTAGATGGACCGAACGTAAAGTTCTCCAGGTTCGGATCCCAGCCGTTTACCATCTCATCCGTAGTAAGTATACTCCGCATGAGGTAGGTTTTATTATCAGCGTTATAGAGTGAATTATACCACACGCCATCACCGGGATCGGTCATGCCCCAGTTGGTAGAGAACGGGCTATATAAGGCCACTACCGCTACATTAAAATCAGCTTCAGTTTTGAAAAAGTTTTCAGGACTTACCTGTGTATATACTTTTGTTTCGAGTGCATCGTCACAGCTTGCCAGCGGCACAAGTATAGCCGCCACCGCGATCAGTGTACGCATCAGCGAACGCTTGCTATAGTGATGTATATTTTTCATACGTACGTTCATTTTAGAATTTGAGATTAACACCAAAGGTTGTAGACAACGCCTGTGGATATGGGTTCACTTCGGTAAATTCCGGGTCATACCCGTTATAGTTCGAGAACACGGCAAGGTTCTGCACATCTACAAAAATGCGAGCTGACTGAATGAACTTCCTGTTGCCCCACAATTTATCTGGCAGGCGATAGCCCAGTGTAATATTCTTCAGACGAACAAAGCTTGCTTTCTCCAAATAGAAATCATGTGTACCCGTTGGGTTGCTTCCGCTATACGGATTGCTCGCTATACCCGGCAGATCGCCATTGGGATTCTCGGCTGTCCAGATACGCGATACGTCCGTTACTGTATTCTGCGAGTTCGTGTTCGCGATGCGCAGCGGATCA
>CAMLLI010000075.1 GCA_946480685.1 uncultured Flammeovirgaceae bacterium
GCATCATTTTTTACAATGAGACGATTTATATATAGGATTGAGATGTCTTGTGAAGTATAGAATACATGAATTTAGCGTTGGATAACGCTAAAGCAGTATGATTTTTTTTACGCAGGCTGTCGTTTATAGAATCATAAAAAAGCAACGGATGCACGGCGTGGATAAAAATATAGTATATCAGCTTCTTAATATATACAGCCATCATATAGTTACAGCATGGTCGCGTGAAACACCTTCACACAACCATGCGCATTGCTACGATATTAAACGGAGTTTATCGCTCAGTAATTCCCTTCCACTCATCTGTTCGGAACGGGACTGCCGGTAAATGATCTGAATTTATAAGATTGCATTCCGGGTTATCTGCCCACGCATACCGCACCGCTACCGGTTCTGCTACTTTATCCGAATATACTATAACTTCATTCCCTTCAAGAATGGCGTTTGCCCAATAGAACTGTTTGTCTTTACCGGCTATTGCAAAACCTGTTATTTCCTTTCCATCTTTTGCAGAAAGACCTGAGCCTGTATTTGTAAAACTGATGCGGATGCGATTGCCTTCCTTCCTATAGGTCTTATACATGGGACCGCATGCTATACCATCTTGTTTATAGACAATCTTGTTGGCAACTAAAGCCAGCCGATATCCCACGTCCTGCTTATTTTTCGGATGAATATCATTCGCTTCTCCAATATCAATAGCGCAGGCCATACCGGTATTGGGTTGTGAAAGTGTGAGCGATTGTGCTTCTCTTAATTCGGCCCACGAACTTTCCGATGGAAGCTGTTTTGTTTTCATATAGTTTGCCAACTGAACAAACAGGAACGGAAGATTTCCCTGCTGCCAGCGCTGACGCCAGTCGGTTATCAGCATCGGAAATAAAGTTCTGTAATCGTGCGCTGCATAAGCATTTGATTCACCCTGATACCAGATAAATCCTTTGATGCCGTACGGGATCAGCGGGTATATCATTGCATTAAAAAGCACGGTAGGATAATATTGATAGTTGAGCATTTTCGGAAAGGCAGGTTCGAGATCTTTTTTATACAACCAGTTACCCGCCAGGGAAAATTTAGAAGTACCATCCGCTATATATATATCTTCGGCCGGTGGATTCAAACCACCACCACCCCACAGCATGGCTATCCTTACGGCTATCGTATTCTCACCTTGCCGTACCAAATGTGCCGGTATGGTAAACGAATGGGTAGCATTGGAATTCCAGATATTCTTACATATCTCCTGTCCGTTGAAATATAGGGAGTAGTTCATCTCCGGATGTCCGAGACTGATGGTTAAATCTTTCTTCGTGAACGTTTCAGGTAGTGTCACTTTCTTTCGTAACCAAACCATTCCTTCATAACTACCAATTCCGAAATCTTTTACCACCTTCGGCATTTCAATGGTTGTCCAGTTAGCATCATTGTAGTCAGTGGCCGAAACAGTTTTATCTGTATTATTTTGAGGATTGTAAACTATATTCCAGATGCGAACCCAGTTCAAACTATCCGCGAGCAGATCTTCGCGGTCGAGCGTGAGTGTATCGTTACTGAGTGTTTTTGCTTTGGTAATTGGTGAAGTCAGCAACATGTCGCGACTCGTCCAGGCTTCTATTGGAGTGCCGCCCCAGGTACTTTGAATAATTCCAACCGGAACGTTCTGATCACCATGAATCTTACGGGCAAAATAGTAAGCGACCGCTGACCACTCTTTTACATGGGTTGAATCACAAATTTTCCATTTACCACCACGCAGGTTGGATTGAGGTTTTAATTGCTTATCCTGCTCAACAACTAAAAAGCGAATTTGCGGAAAGTTAGCCTTTGCAATTTCTGACTTTGCATCTTTTGCCTGTTGTACCTGCCACTCCATGTTCGACTGACCGGAGGCGAGCCACACATCACCAATGAGAATTTCTTTCAGACTAATTTTAGAGTCAGTTTTACCCGACTCTGCAACTTCAAGTATATAGGGGCCGCCTGCTTTCAATACCGGAAACTTGACTTGCCATGTCCCTTCTTTGTTGGCTGTTGTTGTTGCCTGTATATTTCCAAGTTTAGCAATGATGTGTGCACCCGGAGTTGCATTTCCCCACACCGGAATTCTGATACCTCTTTGCAACACCATACCATCTCCAAACACTTTCGGCAAGGTGATTTGCGCATGCGTATATATTGGAAGAAAAAATACTATTAATAACGAAAGCAGAATTTGTATACGGAATCTCATTAATCTATTTCTTAAAATCATTTCATTTTTTTAAAGCAGGATTTACCCGTCAGCCTATATTTTCAATCCTCATCGAAGGATCATTTCTTAACTGCTCTTCTAATCGTCTTTGAACCCTGGTGATCAACCAGTTCGATGAGATATACTCCTGCAGGCAGGTCCTTCAGGGATACTATGGCATTATCTCCCTGTATGCGAGCACTGCCTATCTGTTGACCTCGTTCGTTGAGAAGTGTAACGCTACGCAACGCACCTGCATTCGGAATGGTGATCGTTGATGTTGTCGGATTGGGATACATCAATATACCCTGTGTACTTTCATCGTTAATGCCCGTCACAGTTTCCGGTTCCGGTTCCGGTTTGTTATTTGCATCATCCCAGTAAATTATACCTCTTCCACCGCCTGCGCTCATATATAGTCTTCCGGCAATGTTCATATCTCCGATCAGCAAGGGTGCACCTGCAAATTCATTTGCATCGTCATTCATCCTGAGCCATGTAGCACCCTGATCTGTTGATCTGAAAAGACCTGTCACGCCAGACACCGTTCCCCAGATAAAAATTGTTGGATAGCTGGATGGCGACATGGCCTTTCCTATACCTATCGATTTGCAGTACGTTACATCAGCTATAGTTATATAGGTCGCTCCATGATCGGTGGAATATTTTAATCCATTGAAGCCAAGCGGCACCCACACATGCCCTTCATACCCGGGCACCGTGCGGATCAGGATGGGCTCCCATGGATGGTTCGCCGTTGTTCTGCCCGGTGTGCCTGCGAGTGTAAACGTAACTCCCTTATTGGAGCTTTTAAGCATCTCACCATTGGTTGGATTATATATATAGAAGTAATTCGCGTTTACCGGGTCTGCCACCGGGTTAGCATCTCCCAGTGATATACCCGAACAGCTTGACCAGCTCCCTCCATTGTTGGTCGTATAGTATGTCGTGGATGACCACGCAGGACAATGCAATATAGTAGCGCCATCGGCACTGATCGCTACCCTTCCTGCTGAACCCATGTTTGTAGCAGAGCCCGTCCATGTAGAACCTTTGTCGGACGAATAGTATATAACGTTTCCTCCGTTAGACGCTCGTACAACTTTGTTTGTGTTGCCCGCAGCATACGCGATGCTATGGTTATTCGGATCTGAAGGTGAAAGTCTTTGTGACGGATAAGAAGTGAGAGGCTCATGCACAAAGCCGGTTACATCTCCGAAAGAAGAAATAAGCGGACCTCCGGGAATACTTATCCCGTCTATGAAGGCTGTCTCTTCAATACCGATCACATCATATTTCCACGATGGATTTGTTGCTGTAATATTGGAGCAGGTATATACTCCGCCACCTCCTATCACACGTACTTTTAACGGATCGGTGTGATCAAACTCAATACAGTCCATCCAGTTGACTGCTCCTCCGTTTGTCCAGCCCATGCCGTTAGCATCGTATGTGGCGTTGGTTCCGTTTTTAAGTGTCCAGGTTAACCCGCCATCCGTGGAGAGAAATATAAAATCTCCCCAGCCCGTACCAAACTGGTTGTTCCAATACATACCGCAGGTGGAGACCAATACGCGGTTAACATTGTTGGGATCTATACTTACACCTCCGTATGGATAATCCTGCCAATGAGCAGGCGTAACGTTTGTCCATACACCTGTTGAGGTATTGAGTTTATATACTTTGCCCAATCCGCCACTGGACGCAGGACCTGCATCATCAGCATGGGTAACGTACATGGTTGTTCCCTGCAAAGCTACCCGGTGTGGCATGAAGCTGGTGGTTGCCGAAATATCAGTAAAGGTCGCGCCTCCGTTTGTGCTCTTATAAATATTCGCGCCACCGGTGCGGGAAACACCTATATATATAGTTTGAGTCGCACCCCCTACTACGCTGCTGGAAGGATCAAAAAGAACAAAGCATATTCCGTTTTCATTTGGCGTAGTGGTTACGCCACTCCAGGCGAGGTTCCAGGTAACACCGGCATCTGTACTCTTCCACAAGCCATTGGCCCGGGTTCCGCAGTATAGTATATTACTGTTCTTCGGATCTACAGCAAGACGTTCTCCGTTGCCGCGGCCGCTTCCATTTCCATGCGCTTTAAATTTAGACGTAACGTCTGTATAGGTGAATGTCTTTCCTTTGTCAGTGGATTTTAATATAGCCGTTCTTCCGTTGTTGATATAGGATGTACCGCAGAGCATATATATAGTATTGGGATTCTGCGGATCGAGTGCCAAAGCCTCAACACCAATAAATCCGTTCTCTGACTCGTTGAGCCAGTCCATCAGCTGAACCCATTTATTGTTGGCAGCATCCCAGCGGTAAGCTCCGCCTACATCGGTGCGGCAATACATATCACCGGATGTTTTATGGGTGATGATTCCGGTCACAAATCCGCCACCTCCAATCGGTACGTTCTTCCAGATATAGTTTTCAGTTTGTGATCGTCCTGCTATCGGAGCAATTACGAAAAGTAAAATTGCCAGGACAGTTTTCAAGATGGTTGTAAAAATCAGGCGCATAATGTCTGGGTTTAAAAGTCTTCAACATCCTCCGTGCTCACCGAACACGAACTCGCAATGTATGTTACACGACTCTGCCTGACGGGTATTGAAAGTCCAAAATAACTGGTGTAAGCGTATAAATCCGGTGAAAATCTTCGTATGCAGCGGTTGTTGATCTCAGCTATGTTTAAAAGAAAGGTAGAAACAGGTACCTTCATCAGGCCTACTCACTACATCAATCTTGCCACCCAGGGAAGAAACCTGCGTCTTCACCAAAAAGAGTCCTATACCTTTTCCCTCAACATGTGAATGAAACCGGCTGTATAGCATAAACAGTTTGTCCTTGTATACATTCAGGTCCATACCAAGCCCGTTGTCGCGAATCGTTAAGCTGAACCAACCATCCCGAACTTCGGAATGTATAGCGATCACCGGTTTTCTATTGGGATGTCGATACTTGATTGCATTGCTCACCAAATTCATTAATATACTATGGATGTACGGCTTAACCGCCAGCATCGTATCACCGCTTGAAAAGTTCTCGATGAACGTTGTACGTGTATCCTGGATCTCTCTTTCAAGATTTACTTTTATAAGACGCAGTTCTTCCTGGAGATTAACGGGGACAATCACGGATGTAGAATTTCTGCGCATTTCCAGTACTGTATTCAGATCTTTCACCACGCGATCCAACTCACGTGCCGTGAATACAATCTTATCGGCAATCGACAGTGTCTCCTGCAAATCACTCTTACACATATCCAGTACATTACCAAGACCTAATATCCTCGCTACCGGAGCACGTAAATTGTGAGCGGAAATAAAAGCAAACTGCTCAAGTTGCTGGTTATACTCAACTATATCGCGCGTGCGTTCTTCCACCTCGGCTTCCAGCGTTTCATTGCGAACAATTATTTCTTTATTCTGTTTTTCAATGATCTGCCGGGCTTCTTCCAATTCAACAATCTGTGCCGACACGATATCGCGTTGTGCCGAGATCTCTTCCTGACTCTGTATAAGTTCTTCCTGACTTTCGAGAAGACTTCTATTCCTGCGCTCAAGTTCCTCGGTTCTATTTTTCACTTGAAGTTCCAGCACCGTATTCCGTTCTTCAATACTTCGAACCCGCAATTTATACAACGACAAAAGTGCTGTGCTCAGTACTACCATACCGATCAGTGCAGCCCACCACGTACGCCACCACGCAGGAAGTATACGGATTGTTAAGGTAGCACCTTGCTCGTTGGGCATGCCATCTTTATTCCGGGCCTTTACCCTGAACGTATATATACCCGGATCAAGGTTGGTAAATATAACAGACCGTTGGTTGTCAACATAATTCCAATCGTTATGAAAACCCTCCAACTTAAAAGCATACTGATTTTTAGCGGTGGCTGTAAAGTTTAATGCCACGTACTTCAGAGAAAAGAAATTGTAGTCAGCAGGAAGCGTTATCATATCGGTTTCGCTGATCTGTTGTTGCAATATACCTTTTGAATCTCCGGGCCTTGCCGGTTCATTGCGAATGCGTAATTCCGTGATATATACCGGCGGTATAAATAAATTCTTGTGCACACTATCCGGATTGAAGACACAGACACCTTTACCGGCAAAGAAAAAATTTCCAACACTGTCGCGAAAGCAAGAACCCGGTTTAAAATTACTTTCCGGGAGCCCGTCTGCCCGATCATAGCATCGAATGCCTTGACCGGTCGAATTGAGCCGTGATATACCGGCCGTTGTAGCCACCCAGAGGTTGCCGGCTTTATCTTCAAGCATACTCTGCACTATATTTTCAGGCAATCCATCCTGTGTGGTATATCGCCGTTGAAACCTGCCGTCTGCAATAAGATGTAAACCTTTCTGTGTACCGACCCAAAGTCGTCCGTCCTTGTCCTCGAATATGCTATTACACACTCCGCTTACCTGGATAGAGTCGAAGTGTGCTGTTGTCTCAAACCGAGTCAGCTTCCTTTGCAGCGGATCATATCGCAACAACTCTTCAATAGTTCCCACCCATATATTTCCCTTTTTATCTTCATATACCTTCCGCATATATCCATTGAAACTAAACTGTTTTTCACGGGCATATTTAAAGGTACCGGCCTCTATATCCGTGAGTATATTCAAGCCGCCATAGGTTGCTACCAGCAGCTTCTGAGTTTTAGTGGACTGACATATGGAGAATACATTTGGATTGGAAAGCGAACCTTTACGTTTCGGATCGGGCATATAGCGAATGAAAGTATCGCGCGCTTCATCATACCGATTGAGTCCGCCTCCCCAGGTGCCGATCCATATACGGTGCTGATTATCTTCATATACCGCGAGTACCGCATCTGACCCGAGGCTTCCGGAAGCGGCAGTGTGCCGGTAACGTTTTATACCACGCGGTGATTTTACAACAAGACCATCTTCGGTACCAACCCACAGACGTTTTTTTGAATCCAGCAGAAGAGCATTTACTACATCATTCTCTACCGGCATATCTATTCCCATAAACGTTTGGTTCAACCGGTCCATCACCGCTATACCGTTGGAATAGGTTCCGATCCATACGCGTCCCTGCCGGTCTCCATACAACGCACGGATAGAATTATCCGCCAGCGATTCAGGATCGTTCTTATTTATCTGAAAGGTTAACAATTCATTTGTAACGGTATTCAATCTGCACAAGCCGCTATTCTCAGTGCCAATCCAGAGATAATTACGATCTTTGCAAAGATGCAGTATATAATCTACCGGTAATGCAGGATTGGACTGTGTATTATATACTATATAGTTGTTGGTGGATATATCGTACTTCTGTAACCCGGCATCCGTAGCAATCCACAAATCATGCTTCCCTCCTTGTATGACTTCGCGCAATTTGGATGGCGGGCCTTGTCTTCGAATAACATTCTTTCTTAAATCCCAACGGAAAAGTCCAACGTCATGAATACCTACCCAGAATTCATGATCAGATATAGGAATGAGCGAACGAACCGGGTGACAGGAATCAAATAAATTATAGTATCGCCCGCGACTGTTGTTCTTGTTTATCTGCTCCACAAAAGCTTTGTGGTTGCGTACACCTGAAATCCAAACGCTTGTACTGTCATCATGAAACCCGGCCACTTCACAGTTGAATGAATACTGTGGCAGTCTTCTGAAATTATCCTGCTGCCGGTTATATATATGCAGACCTCCGTTGCGCGTGCTTACCCATAACACACCACGACCATCCTCGAATATTCCGAGGATCGAATTTTTCAAAAGGCTGGGGGTATCACGGGCATCATTCCTATATATAGTGACATCGTAGCCATCAAATCGATTAAGTCCGTCTTCTGTACCGATCCATAGAAAGCCACGCGAATCCTGTAGTATACAGGATACATGAGGATTGGACAATGACACCGTTATTTTTAAGAAGTTAACTTTTTCTACAGGTGACTGCGTGAAAGCCTGCGGAGTCCAAAAGAACAACAGCAGTACAATACCCATCGCACGAATCGCAACCATGTTTTGTGTTCTGATATAAAGCCTCGTAGTTGCCCTAATCTTTTACAGCATTCCGAAACTGTTGTCATCCATGATGTATACAATTACAGAATGTCAGGGCAACGAACAAATTTATGGTCGAAGGTAAATTGTGGAAATGAACTTGCGTATCCGTAATAATACGGACATCAGAATGCAGCCAACACGCACATCCGTTTCCTAAGGGCTTGTGTGTTGATATTTTACCGACTCATTTATAACCTGTGAGACGATTTATATATAGGATTGAGACGTCTTGTAACGCGGGGAAATGTAAAGATAAGGCGCGGATATAGAGTGCAGTACTATATAAACCACTCACTCAACACCTTGCTGCAGATTGGCGATCTCTTCAAATTCCTCTTCCAGCTTTACACTAAGCCTTTCAAAGATTTTAAAATAACGGGCATATACCGGGTGATCCTGTTGTCTTGGATGGATCGTTTCCTGGAACGGTGTGCTATCTGCTGCAGCTTCCAGGGTCGGATAGATTCCCATATCAATTGCATTCAACAGAAAGGCTCCTCTTGCTGCACTGCTGAAATTGGCCACGGTATGTACCGGCTTGTTAAAAATATCGGCCATAAGCTGTGTACAAAACGGAATGGTAGCAAAGCTCCCGTTAACGGAGAGGCTATTGATTTCGCGATGCTCCTGCAATATTTTGCCGATGCTATATATTTCATATAGTATACCTTCGATCGTTGCGCGAATGAAGTGCGATCGTTCGTGTTTGATATTTATACCGAAGTAAGAACCGCGAGCGTTCGCATTCCAGAGTGGTGCACGTTCACCCAGCAAATACGGTAAATATAGCAGTCCGTTGGAACCTGCACTTACGTTGGATGCATCGCGGATCAGACCATCGATGATTTGCTCCGTATCGAAAGGCACACTGAAATCACCAAACTGTTTTGCAAACCACTCGAACACAACGCCACCGTTATTGGTCGGGCCACCGGAAACGTAGCAGTTGTTTGTAATGAGATAATTAAAGAAGCGTTGCTTTTCATCCTTCAATACTTCCTTGCCAACGATACGCACCGCTCCGCTGTCTTCGATCGTTACTGTAGCTTTGTCTTCACGCCATACACCGGCTCCGAGCGTTGCCATACAACCGTCACTTGAGCCGATCATAATGCGCGTATCGGGCGACAATCCTAAAGACGTTTGAAACTCCTTCCGAAGTTTACCGGGAGAGCTGAACACCGACATGAGCTGTGGCAACCGATCGGATGTGATGCCCGCAAAATCAAGCGACTGCGATTCCCACGCGCTCGAATGTATATTTAACAATCCCGTTGCAGAAGCGAGGCTATGGTCAATCGCATATTCGCCCGTGAGCTGCTGTAATATATAGCTCTTCATCGACAGGAATTTATAGGCCTTGTTGAATCGCTCGGGATCATGATTTTTTAACCACGCAATCTTTACCAATGGAGACATTGGGTGAATGGGTGTGCCCGTTGCATTGTAAATTAACTTACCGAAATCAGACTTCTTCAGATCGTTCGCTTCTTTCTTGCCGCGGTTGTCGGCCCACGTAATCAGGTTACCAAGCGGAACACCATGCTTATCAATGGCAAGCAAACTATGCATGGATGCTAAAAAGCAGATCGAACGCACATCATATTTACGGGGATGCAATTTCTCCGTGATCAGGTTCTTCAGCACATATAGCATGGTAATGAAAATCTGCTCGGGGTCCTGCTCGCTATAATCAGGCTGACTGTGAAACGTTGGGTATGATCCTTTTGCCGATGCAACTACATTTCCGGAAAGATCAAATGCAAACACGCGAACAGCATTTGTTCCAAGCTCTATAGTAATGATACATTCCATGTTCGATATGAAGGAGAATGTGGAACACGAAGGTCCTTCTCAAGCTCCTCAAACTCTGGTCGGCCCTTTGGTGGAATAGATG
>CAMLLI010000076.1 GCA_946480685.1 uncultured Flammeovirgaceae bacterium
GCGTGCATCTTCAGCGGAACCGAGAATGTTATAGGCATACGGGAACAAAGTCTTCTGATATTCTTTCATGCAGTATCGAATTTATTTTGAGACAGCTATAGCGTCAATTTCCACAAGCATATTATCAATCGCCAGGCGCGGCACCGGTATCAGTGTGTTTACCGGAAATTTTTTATCGGGCCACATTTTGTAAAACTCTTCGGTGATGATGCGCAGTTTTTCAGCATCGTGCTCTACCACCAGCGTTGTAACTTTTACAACGGCTTTCATATCAAGTCCCTGCGAACGTAATGCTGTCTCAATATTACGAAGTGCCTGCTGAGTTTGTCGCCTGAAGTCGTTACTTAATTTTCCGGTAGTATCTTCTTCGCCACCTTGGCCGGCAACGAAAACAAACTTGCGATCGGCCGGCACAGTGGCAACGTGCGAGAATCCGTACGGTATAGGATCGAACAACGCTGGCGGGTTGGTAATGGTTTGTGCGAATATCTCTGTTGGTATCATAACAAGTAAAGCAAAAAATAATCTTTTCATCGTATCAACTTTTTTAAAGGTCAACGTGCTACAGCGATGGATCAATTGTATAGCCAACGCGATACTGCTCTTTGTAATAATGGTAGTATAATATATACCATCAACGGTACGGCTATAGCTGTAATGGCGGCAGTTCGCAAGGGTAGTGATTCTATCCGTGCAAAGTAATCGCCTAATGCCGCTAACAGTATCGTAATGGTTGGGTAAATGGCTGTCCATACAACGATTGCCATTTTCCATTTCTTCGGAGGCTTTGGAGCTGTCATATATACATCCTAGAAAATACTATACGATGCGCCCGCAAGCTTCAACTCCTCAATGGCAGGTGCAGCCTCAAGTCCGCTTTCATCGCGTTGTTTCTGAAATGATTGAAATGACTCGAGTGCAAACAGCGTTTTTTGTGCTTCTTCGTTTTGATATACTGCAAAGTGATTGAAGGTTTTTCCATCGGCACCCACATACGCAGTGTAGCGTATAGCCGGGTCGTTGATCTGCTTCAGGTCGGAAATAAACTTGTTTACATTCTCCAGGTTTTTCTGTGCGAAGGAAGATTTTACGGTGTATGTTACTTTGACAATTTTCATAGTGATTGATTGTTTTAGATTTTCATAGAGAAGACAAAAACAGGTCTTGAAACGTGACCTGTTTTTGTACTTTGTTCAGATCTCTTTTGAATAAGAATTTACAGCGAGTATTGTCCCACCTGGTAGTTGCCCGGTATAGTCTGGAATGCGCGGTTGAGACGATTCCAACTATTGATCTGTGCAATGCCCAAAGTCAGGTCTGCGATTTCTTCGGTTGAAAATACCTTGGTAAGCGATGCATATAGTGCATCATCGATGTCGCGCTGCGCGATGTGTGTTAAGGCTTCCGCGAAAGCGAGTGCCGCTCTTTCTTTCTCGCTATAGTACGGGCACTCACGCCACGCAGCTACCGAGTGGAGACGTTGTTCGGTTTCACCCATTGCTATAGCTTCCTTGTGGTGCATATCCAGGCAATAAGCGCAGCCGTTAATTTGTGATACACGATACTTGACGAGCTCCAGTAATTTATGATCAAGCGGAGACTTCTTTAAATACATTTCTGATTTTAATAGTCCATCGGCAAACCCTTTTGGTGCAGTCTGAAGTGTGATTCTTTCAGTCATAACTTTTGTGTTTTATTGTTTAACTGCATCCATGACAAAGAGCCGCTTCTAAACGTGACCACTTTTTAATTTTTTTTAAAAAAAATATACTGATGATGAGCATTACTTTGAAGATGAGCGCGTTAGCGAAATTGATATTGTTGGTTCCCGGAGAAGTGATTCTTTTATAAGACCGTATTTTAAAATTACTTTGAGCCCGGACTGATATAGTATATAGAACTTAACATGAGACAGCAGAAGATAGCGTTCGTTTGTTATGAGACCGAGAAACTGAGTGCATATGCAGCGCAGGAAGATGGTATGCTTTCCGATTTTCTACAGTCAAAAGGATTGCAGGTACAGCGTGTGCGGTGGCACGATAAAAATATTCCCTGGCAGGAGTTTGATGTGGTGATTCTCAAATCTCCGTGGGATTATCACTACCAATACAATGTCTTTATGGAATGGCTTGCTGACGTAAATCGGTTGGGCGTACAGATACTTAACCCCTACGATGTTGTTCGGTGGAACAGCGACAAGCATTACCTGCAACAGATGATTGATGAAGGCTTTGATGTTATACCTACCGTGTTCCTGGAGCCGGGCAAGCAGCATGATGTTCAATCGTTGTTCGGATATTTTAAGACAGATCAGTTGATCGTGAAGCCATGCATCAGTGCAGGGTCGAAACAAACTATAACCGTAACACAGGAAAATATAGCACATCATGCAACGGCTATACAGGACATGACGCGCGAGGAATCATTTATGGTGCAGCCTTTTCTGCCACAGATATACGAAGGTGAGCTGTCGTATCTTTTCTTCCGCGGTGCTTTCAGTCATTGTATACTAAAGAAACCGAAAGCAGGGTGACTTTCGTGTGCAGCTTGGCTTTGGCGGGACAACGCATTTACAGAAACCGACTGATGATGCAATACGCGCTGCGCAGGTATTTGTAGACCGGTTTGCTAAAGACTGTTTATATGCACGCGTAGATGGTGTAGTGATCAACGGAAAATTTACGCTCATGGAACTGGAGCTGATCGAACCGATGCTATATTTCCCCGATGCACCGGATGGTCTTGATAAATATTATGCAGCGCTTGATGCGTTGTTGAAAGCAGCATCCGTATAGTATATATATAGCAGGAGCGGCCTATTTGTGTAGGCCGCTCCTGAATTACTGAAATGTACAGACGGATTGTTAACGATGATGCTGTGCAGCCGTAAGATCGCTGATCTTTTGAATCAGCTCCTTGCTATCGAAAGGCTTTGGCAACGTATCGTCAGCACAAGCGTCTTGTGCCAGCGGAATAATATCGGTGTTGGATGAAGTAATGATTACCGGTATATGGCGCGTTCTTTCGTTCGCTTTCAGTTGCTTGCATAACTCCAGTCCACTGGTGTTGCCGAGGTTAATGTCAAGTAAATATAGGTCGGGGTAGGGGGGATTCGATACGTCCAGACCAGTGCCATCGGAATATACTTCTGCCGCAAAGCCGTGCGATGACAGAATGAACTGAAGCAGCTTCCGCGCATCCTGATCATCATCTATAATTATTATTCTTTTTTTCATGCTGAGGGTTTATACTTTGGTCGATCGCGTAACCGAGGCTAGTGTTTGCCTTTCTTTTTCTGTTGGCCGGGGGCGTAGCTTTTCGCAGACTTGCTGCCGGTAGCTTTCTTCATCTGGCCGGGCGGTACTTTTTTGGAATCCTTGTTACTGACAACCACTGTTGTTTTACTGCAGGCACTTGCTAAAACCAGCAGTATTAAAAAGATCCACGACATTCTTCGGATTTGCGCTTTCATGTTTTTAAAGTTTGTTCATTCTCCATCGCGATGTCCTGTCACCTCGTTCGTTCTGGTGTATCGCGATCTATACCTTTAGCACACAATCTTCGTGTTACCCCCAAAGCGAAATCGAAGAAATGTTTTAAAAAGCCATATTCTGTATCGGGAATAAGATTTTTTATATGTTTACCACACTGACCTTTAAAGAATTAGTAGCTTTTTCATGGAAAAACTTCCCGAAGATGATTTTGGAAAATTGTTCCGGCAGCATCATGCGGGGTTGTGCAATCTGGCGTATAACATTGTAGGCGATACAGATGCAGCAAAAGATATTGTTCAGGAAGTATTTGTAAAACTTTGGAATAACCGAAGTCAGCTTACGTTTGGCGAACAGATCAAGCATTACTTGTTCAAGGCCACGGCTCACACATCCTACAATCATCTTCGTGCGAACAAGCGGATAGCACCTTTAGAAGAGTATGCTGGATTGAATACGCTTGAGACCGTTGCAGGGACAGAAGGTGTCGAATATAAAGAACTGGAGGTGCGTGCCCGGCAGGCCATCGATCGACTTCCTCCGAAATGCAAGACCATTTATATATTGAGTCGGCACGAAGGACTAAAGCACCAGGAAATTGCCGATACACTCGGTTTGTCGATTAAAACCGTTGAGAATCAGATGGGAATAGCATTGGAAAAACTGCGAAGCGATCTGAAACCCTTTCTCAACCTCGAAATTGTTTCCATTCTGGTGGCCATTGGCATGGGACTTTACGCTTTACTGATAGCTTAAAAAAAATAATTTGTCCCTCTTTGGGGGTATACCCCTGGCCCGGTGCTATAGGTATAACAAACGAAAAAATCAGTAAACACTTTAATCTTTACGCGTATGAAAACTGTCATTGGCTTGATCCTGTTTGTAATGATTACCGCATCTTCCTGCTCGTCTTACACGTGTGCTACCTATGTGAAGCATACACCGAAAACCAACACCACGAGCAAAGAGGTTAAAATATAAAAGAAGTAGACCCTCTCTATGACCCTTGACAATCAACATTGGGAACGAATTTCTGCGTACCTGTCTGGCGATCTTTCGCAAGATGAAAGAAGTGCATTTGAATCCTGGCTTCAGGATTCCGACAGCAACCGGCTTTTGTTCCGCGAAGCTCGTTTGGTCTGGGAGAGTTCACAGCTAAAACTTCAGTTAAAGAATCCGGCTACGGAGGAAGAGCTGCTCAAGTTGCTCGCACGCATACGATCCGAGCAGCAACCCGGAGGCCGCATCGTTTCTCTTTTTAAAAATTCAGTACTTCTTAAAATTGCTGCCAGTGTTACATTGGTCACTATAGCAGCCTACTTCTATTGGACACTGCGCGATTCTGAAACCGTAATTACCTCGGGTGACCAAGTGCTTACGCTATATTTACCCGATAGCAGTCGCGTTTGGTTGAATACAAACAGCAGTCTTTCCTATACCGAAGATTTTACAAAGGAGAATCGTGCCGTAAGTCTGAAAGGAGAAGCATACTTCCAGGTAAAGCGCGATACAGCCCATACATTTGAAGTAATGACACCGGCTACTACTGCGGTTGTGCTGGGTACATCGTTCAATGTAAAAGATGCCGACAGTGCTACTACCGTTACGGTTGCAGAAGGTAAAGTTCGTTTTGCCGAGCGCGATGCTGATAACAAAGAAAATATAGTACTCACTCCGCGCGAGCAGGCAACATTTCGTCACAGCAAGAAGACCATGGAAAAATCGCGAAGCCGCGATATGAAGTTTGCTGCCTGGCGTAAGTATAAAAATGCACAGTACGAGAATGAAGTGAAGAATAGTGCCCTATATCTCGCGACTCAATATCACTGGCGAAAAAATCAGATTAACCAGTCCGTGATTGAAGGTACTATACGGAACAGTGCTTCGCTGGCGGTATATAAAGATATAGTGCTATACGTAACATATTCACAGCCGGGCGGACCACAAAAGACTTCGCGGCTTGTTATTGGTGAAGTTGTAAAACCTGGCCAGACTATTCACTACCGAAGACGCTTACTCGATATTTTTACCGATACCAATGTGTTGCGTGTGAAGGTCGAATCAGCAGAAGTTGAAAACGGTGACTACTACTAATGACAATGTTTATGAATGGTAATGAGTTATACATGAATACGTCTGATTCTTTTACAATACCCGAGCGCGCTGAAGCACTGATCTCACTTGCTGAAAAAATTATCCAACAGCATGCCGTTGAAGGACCGCAGAGTCCGGTGAAGCCGCAGATCATTGCTGACCTTAACTATCGCATAAGCTCTGCCAAAGTACGCCACGACCAGGGATTGAAGTATGAACGCCTCATGCGCGAAGCATTTGCTGAACGTGATTTTCTGTTAAGTAAACAAAACTCAACCACGGGTAAAGATGATCGCGATGTAAAAAGCATCCTGGAGACTGTGATACACCTTTTGCAACAACATTATACTGATAAACACGAAAGCTTTATAAACTGGGGACTTGCCAAGCCGGATAAATAGCGTCAGGTTCGGCTTGCAGCTTCAGCCCTCTTAAAACCCCTCTGGCAGGGGTTTTTCTTTTTTAGAACCGTTGTACACCTATATATCTAAAAGTATATAGCATGTGAAATGAAAGTAAAGTAAAGTATATATACTGGTGATGCAGTTAATCACGCGGCTTTGTTTTCCGGCCGGTGGTGAGTTTTACCAATGTTTCGCGAACAGCTATACTGGGCAGTGTTGTCTTGTTTTCTTCGATATAGTCTGCCACCAGGTCTTTGTGATGCTTTACCATCGTTCGCAGCAGCCAGGATATAGCTTTGGTAATGAGTATTTCTTTTTCTCCCTTTAGCCGCTCTATATTTTCAATAGCCATAGTTGATAACGGTTCACTCGCCTTTTTTCGCAACGGTGCAATGAGTAATACCAGCGATGCCCTGCGCTTGTGAATATTTTTACTCTTGGAGAATTTACGCAGAAGTGGTTCCCATTTCTTCCAGTAGCGCGGTACTTCTGCAACGGAGTAGCTACCCGAACACATCACATCAACTTCAGCCCAGCCCTCAAGGTGTTCCAGCCAATCGTCAAACAAAGCCGGATCGAACGCCAGTTGTTCTGGCTTGGCATAATCCATAAGCATACCGGTCATCCATTTTTCAGTGGCCGATTTACCTTCTATCAAGCTCGTCACAATCTTCACGAAATCATCCGCAGCGAGATCGCGGTGGCTCTTCATCCATTCTTTGGCCAGCATACGAAGCACCGGAGTGCTGATATCATACCGCGGGTGCGAACTGCCCAGGTAATTATCCTGGTGGGTATGCTGCGTTGCTTTATTCGCGTTGGCGCGTATAGCCGTCAGGATATCTTTATGATGGCGATCCATAGAAGAAAATTATTTCTCTTTCAGATTCCGGATAAGATCACGATCCAGCTCCGGGCCGTGAGACAGCGCCTTGCTGATCTTGCTCACAACATCGTCCAGGTTATGACTGGATTCTTTTAAGTGCATGAGTATCTCTTTTTCTTTTTCCGAAAGCGAAGTGTTGTGGAGGAGGTTGATCAGTCCAAGTATACTGCACAGTGGTCCGCGCAGTAAATGTGAATTGATAAAAGCATACTCGGCAAGTTTCCGGTTGTGAGCTTCCAGTTCGAGCGTGCGTTCTGTTACACGTTCTTCCAGTCGGTTGTTGATGGATGTGATCTCTTCGTTCTTCTCCTTGAGCATTTTATTCTGCTCTTCAATTTCGGCAGCCATCAGTTTCAGGGTCAGGTTCTGATTCACCAGTCGCCTGTGAACCGCGTGCTGCGTGTAGCCAAACAGTGATGCGATCGTTGCTGTGATCAACGCAAAGAATACTCCGCTCACGGTGAACTGTGTCGGATAGATTGTTACCGGGTACGAACCAACTTGTGTACTTACATATATTCCGTTGCCAATGACAAAAGCCAGCAGCAGTGTAATCACCAGGATGGTTTCCATCGACTGCGTAAACATAGTAAGCAACAGCGGAATCAATCCCACCCAGAATACCCACGTGTGAAAGAAGCCGGGATTGGACAGTATCTGTACCTGGTTAATAATCAGCAGGAAGAAAATATTGATGATAACCAGAACCTTGTGTCGTACACCTACGAGCGACAGCGACAGCAGCAGTGCCGGTATACCCGTCAGCATCACTACATATACGAGTGATATATTTTGAAGATCAATCGTCAGCTCGAGAAATATAGCTGCGAAAAAAATACACGTTATAGCGATGAGGTAATACCGGAAGGCTACAATCCGCGATGCTTCGAGGCCTTCGGTATCGGTTTTTCTTAAAAAGTCAAGCATGTCTTCATCAGCCCAAGTTACAATCCCGCTGAAATAACTTAAAATTCTTCATATGCGCTAATAAATTGCCTGAGTATTTTTATTAAATCCGTATGAACGGGTGCATCCTCATATGATGTGTTGTGATTGTTAAGCGCAGGTCTTTCCCTGATATACCTATAACCGATTAGTGTTTATAATGTTTTTTTAATCTTCACAGAAGGATAAAAAGTATACATTGGACGATCGGACAGGATTATAAATCCCGGAAAAGATATTTATTTAGCGTATACTTTTCGGCCGACTCATACGATCATGACCGGTACTAATGTGATGAATAGTAAAACTATGATGAAAGAAAAACAGGTACATATTCTTATTGGCTGTGCAGATGCACGCGACTTAAGCCAGGTTCAGCTGGATACCATTGACAGTGTTACGGCCGAGTTCAAAGACATGGGCATCGAAGTGGAGCTTCACGTAGTGCGTGCAGCCGGCTCATTTGTAACTCCGGATATAGTGATGGATATAAAGCGTACCATCGAACAGGCTCAGCGCAGCTCCGATGCACTGTTACCGATCAGCTATTATATACATATACAAACACATGGTCACCTTACCGAAGATTCCAACGATCATTATATAAGTCACGTGCATGACCTCAAGATCGTAGAGGGCTCGCCACTGAACTGCGGTATGCTGGGCGCTTCGGCTGTTGGTGTGGAGATCGAGCAGATGATCATTGAAGAGAAGTCGGTTATTGATATTCGCGGTCGCGCTGTCGTGATCGATAACGATACCAAGATCAAGTCGTTGTTGCAGGAGTACTATGCGTATGATGGCTACCTGGCGGGAGACTGGATCCGAAGTATAGATTTGCTGCGTACACATCCGCGTCATCAGCGCACGGTATTGGAGAAAGCTATAGCAGTTGATCCGGAGCTGAAGATGCTACATATACAAATTACCTGTGGTATTCTGGATTACGCTATTCACTCATTGATTCGTGTAGATGACGGAGATCCTTCGGTACCCTTCTGGGATACTGTACAAATGGAGATACGCAAGCATACACAGAATGACCGTAAAGCAAAAGATATGCTCATCAACCAGTCGGCCAAGCAAAAACCATTGGCTGGATTAGTTTGTATGAGTGACCCGCGTATGTCATCGCGACTGCTGGCAGCCAACTACTATATGCGCAGTAAAAACATTGAACATACAGGTGCTTATTTACCGAATACGGTTTTTAATATTACCGGCAGCTCATTCGATATACCGCAGACTCCGTTTGGCCCGTATGTTATCGCAGGCTTTTACTATGCCGTAAAGCACCTGAAACTGGTTGACCAGATGGTAATGGGTTACGATGCCGATCAGACTGATCGCATCATCAAAAAGATCAAGAACGATCCGATTATGCGAATGATCGTGCAGAAGTTTGATGTAAACCTCATACCGATCAACCAGGTAGACCTCCAGGCATAATACCAGGGATTTATCAAGAAGATTTTTTAGGTAACAAGCTTTCCTTATTTTTGCAACACTTTGCAGAAATACGGCTCCGTATTTCAATGGATAGAATTTCAGATTCCGATTCTGAAGATGCAGGTTCGATTCCTGCCGGGGCTACGAGGACAGAATCAAAATATCACAAAACCGCTAAATTTTAATGAATTGGCGGTTTTTGTTTTTTACATCCTACCGAAATTCACCTATAAAGTCAATATACTGGTGAGTGATTCGGTGAGTTCAAAATAATTTGAAAAATCACTCACCAGGAATCGGTTAACTCGATGATAATCAAGCATGTCCAAGAGATGAACATCTTGATTGGAAGTAATCATTCACCATGATTTGAGACACAAACTGGTGAGCGATGAGAAAGACATTCAATCAAATTTTTGTTATCAGGCATTCACGCTTGAAACATGGAGCCTCTGCATTGGTATACTTGA
This sequence comes from uncultured Flammeovirgaceae bacterium, assembly GCA_946480685.1. Next base: position 9,740 of record CAMLLI010000076.1, read on the forward strand.
GAATTACCGTTGATGGTATTCGCACGGAGATATCTCTTCAGCGGGACTGTGATCCCGAAAAATGGGATGCTGACAAAGGAAGACTATATGGAAGAACAGAAGAGATAAAATCATTCAATGCATATCTCGATGCCGTGCAAATAAAGGTATATGATATATTTCAAACTTTAATTTCAACGGGTGTTGACTTCGATGGCGAAAAAATAAAAGCGAGATATCTAGGCTTGGATGTTGAGAAGCCACGCATGTTGTTAGATGTATATGAAGAACATAATAAAGAATTTGAACAGCTTGTCTGGAAAGGCCTTTCATTCCGAACGCTTCAGAAGTATAAAACTATAAAGGCATACGTTGCTGAATTTTTAAAGTATCAATACCAGCAAACAGATATAGGCCTCCACCA
>CAMLLI010000077.1 GCA_946480685.1 uncultured Flammeovirgaceae bacterium
AGTAAGAAGTAAGAAGTAAGAAGTAAGAAGTAAGAAGTAAGAAGTAAGAAGTTTTGGGGCATCCGTTGTTTTTTAGGACAGCGGGTGCTTTTGTTTTTTTAGGGCGGTATGGTTTTTTATCTGCATATCGGACTGGTGATTTTTTAATTGCCGGATGCAAGAAATGTTTTATTAACGCTTTTTATTATGCAAACTATAGATGTCGCGATTGCAGATGAAATATCTTTCCGTGATCTGAAAGATGGGAACTCAATTCAGGTTCGCGTTACGGTTTTGAACGATGAGCAGAAGCGTTATGAAAAGGGAAATACAGTGCGCATAACGTGTAAGGATAAAAGCGCAGTAGCGAAGATCGTTTCGGATCCCATTATCATTGATGAAAAGATCGATGACGATCATAAAGTATTATCGCTGATCGTAGAAGAAGAATGAGACTATATATATAGCAGTAGCAGGTATGATCTAGTAACCTTTACGATCCCTTTTTAATGTCTGATAATCGCTGGTACCGGTACGTCACCATCTATTCACTTGATGTGGAGACGTTTTATGATTCGAATGATGATGGTGTAGGAGACTTCCCGGGCCTCATCCAAAAACTTCCATACCTCAAACAACTCGGTATTGATTGCCTATGGTTGCTTCCATTTTATCCGAGTCCCAACCGTGATGACGGATATGATATTGAAGACTTCACGGCTGTTGATCCGCGCCTTGGTACGCTGGATGATTTCCGGCAGTTTCTGAAGGAAGCAAAACGACTGGGTATATATGTGTTGATTGACCTGGTGGTTAATCACACTTCCGATCAGCATCCGTGGTTCAGACACGCATGCAGTAATCGGAATTCTCCGTATCGTGAATACTATATATGGTCAGACTATATCCCGGAAGGTCAACATGAAACTATATTTCCAGGGGAAGAGGAGAATACATGGACGTGGAATGAACAGGCAGGTCAATACTATCATCATCGCTTTTATCGCGAGCAACCCGACCTCAATATATATAGTCCGAAAGTAAAGGATGAGATTAGGAAGGTAATGAAGTTCTGGCTGGATGAAGGTATATCCGGATTTCGCGTAGATGCTGTTCATATTCTGATTCAGTTCGAACGTCCTGATCATGTGAATGGAGAAGATCACGAAGCGATCCTTGATGATATGAGGCGATGGCTCAACGAGTATAATTCATCTGCCGTCATGCTGGCCGAAGCCAACGATGACGTTGAAAAATTAGCGCGGTATTTTGGTGATGGAGATCGCATGCACCTGATGTTTGATTTTATTACGAATCAGCATTTGTTCCTGGCACTCGCACGCAATACAGCGCAGCCCTTACGGGAAGCGATCAATCTTCTCTTTAAAGTACCTCTGCCGGCCGGGTGTGGCTATGTAAATTTTATTCGCAAGCATGACGAACTCAATCTGGGTAAACTGAAAGAGGATGAGCGCAACGAAGTGTTCGAAGCGTTTGCCCCGGAAGAGTATATGCGCATCTATGGACGTGGCATTCGCAGGCGATTGGCGCCTATGCTGAACAACGACCGCGAGCGCATGGAGATGGTATATAGTATCATGTTTTGCCTGCCCGGCACATCCATGATCCGCTATGGCGATGAGATTGGTATGGGCGAAGACCTGGAACTGAAGGGACGAGAAAGTATACGCACCGTCATGCAATGGTCTTCCGGAAAGAATGCAGGATTCTCAGATGCACCAGCAGAAGCGTTGCCTTACCCGGCAATCGATACAGGTATTTTCAGCTATAAGAATATAAATGTAGAGGAGCAGCTGAAAGAGGAATCGTTCCTGCAGTGGATGACGAGCGCTATACAATGCCGACAGCAGCTTGGTGCAACTACGATAGATAAATTTACGATGCTGGAGTCAGGGCATGAATCGCTTATTGTATTTCGATATAACGAAGGCGCGAAACAATTCATACTTGTTCATAACCTGAGCGATATGCCGGCTTCATACATGTTAACCGAAGATATAGGCGCTGTACTATGTTTCTTTGGTCCGGGTATACTGGGTAATAATCGTGAGCTGAAACTGGGGCGTTACGGCTATGCGTGGTTAAAAAATATATAGTATAAAAATGAAAAAGGTAAAGATTGGATATCATGCATCGCACGAGCAGTTTCTTCCGAGCGAGTTGCTGCGATGGGTTGTTGCTGCGGAAGGCGCGGGTTTTCAGGCTGCACTTTCGTCAGACCATTTTTACCCGTGGAGTGAGCAGCAGGGGCAAAGTGGTTTTGCGTGGTCGTGGTTGGGAGCAGCCTTGCAGGCTACTTCGCGAATTGAATTCGGAATTGTAAATGCACCCGGGCAGCGTTACCATCCGGCCATTATAGCACAGGCGTGTGCTACCCTTGCAGAAATGTTTCCCGAGCGATTCTGGATTGCTATAGGCAGCGGACAAAATCTGAACGAACACATTACGGGTGATCGCTGGCCTAACAAACCTGAACGCAATGCACGCTTGCTTGAGAGTGCCACGATAATTCGCAGGCTTTGGGCTGGTGAGACCGTTACAACGGATGGGCTGGTGGTTACAGACGAAGCGCGCTTGTACACACTACCGGGCAAAAGTCCGTTACTGGTAGGTGCCGCTGTTACCGAAGCAACTGCACGCTGGGTTGGAAGCTGGGCTGACGCATTGATTACAACTTCGCGCACCACAGAAGAACTGAAACGTATGCGCGATGCGTTTATACAGGGTGGAGGAGAGGGAAAACCGATCTACGTTAAAGTACAACTCTCGTATGGACGCTCCGATAAAGAAGCACGCGGTGAGGCACTACTGCAGTGGCGCAATAATATTTTCGACAATGCTGTGATGACTGATTTACGAACACCTGCACAATTTGATGCTATCGGTAAAACGGTGGATGTAAAAGAACTGAAAGAAAAAGTTCTGGTGAGTGCTTCGTTGCAGCAACATACAGACTGGTTAGGGGAATATATACAGGCCGGTTTCACCAACCTCATGTTACACAACGTAAACCGAAACCAGCAAATCTTCATCGAAGATTTCGGCGATAAAGTGTTGCCGGTACTGAAAGGATTATAATGCTATTCATCGTTCGCAGAGGAAAGGCGCACGCTATATATTTCGAACACATTTGTCGTTTCTGCCTGCCGGAATTGGTAATTCATGACCGCGTTCCGAAATAATAAATAATATAAATTCAGTTGTCAATTATTATCCATATCTTTAGCATGCTTTATCAATCATTCCTCTAATTGTAAAACGCTCTTATCTAGTGTATGCACCTGAGGATAAGTCATTTTGAAGAAAAGTAATAAAGCAGTCGTCTTTTACTAAAGAATAATACTTCAACGCGAGTATTGCAAAAGAGGTAAACCACTCTCTAGCCATTGTTTTAGATTACTAACTGGTGTTATCAGGCAAACCGCATAACGAATTATTCAAAACGTTATGGGAGATGCGTCTTTCTATTAGAGGTTAAAAGAACAGATACCTTTTTATAAAAAAATCTGTGTAGAAATTAAGTACCAATAAAACAGCCTATGAACGGAACATTCAGCAAAAGAGAAAAAGAAAAGAAAAAAGAACAGAAGAGAAAAGAAAAGGAAGAGCGCAAAGCCGAACGGAAAGCGAACGGAAAATCAGGACAGTCGCTGGAAGATATGTTGGCTTACGTGGATGAGAACGGTAATATTACCTCTACACCACCGGACCCGAATAAAAAGATCAATACCAAGGCGGATGATATTATCATAGGCGCACGCAATATTGACACCGGTGAAGAGAAACCGCTTCGCAAAGGTCGTGTAACGTATTTTAATGTTGCCAAGGGCTACGGTTTTATCAAAGACCTGAATACACAGGAGAGCATTTTTGTGCACGCTAATGCGCTGAAAGTTACCATAAAGGAAAACGACATGGTATCATTCGAAACCGAGAGTACGCCCCGGGGCCTCAATGCTGTGGAAGTGAAGAAAATATAAAATACCCAGGATGAATCCGGGTGTTGAAGTGCTCATTCGCAAAGCGTATGGTTCCGATCAGAAAGACCTGTACTATCTTACGCTGTTTACGAAGCTCGAAGATATGGATGAACTCTTCACGCATCCGGATATAATCGATATCATTGGGAAAAATGTTGTTCGTTTGGAGAGAATAGACGGTTACCGCTTTAAGTTATTTGTCTCCAGGTAAGCTGAACAGTGCAGATATAGTGAATGCTATAGCAGGTATATACTTTAAAGGTATGAATGGAAGTTTTGCTTCCACCAGAAACTGAAACTTGATTGAGGATGGTCGAGCGAAATCCGGTAGGCCAGGTGCGTTACAGCTTCTTCAATCGTAGTTCCCTGCAGTGGCGTTCGCTTTTCATGTGCATCCACCATATAAAAATAACCACCTTGTGTAAGCAGTGTAATTTCGATGTTTAAATCGCTGCTATAGATGTGCTGCAGTACTTCGCCTACATAACTTCGGTCAATTATTCGCTGTGTCATAGGTATAATTATCGTCCATTAAAATGACAGCCGTCAGGCATCCTGTATTTTTTTTACCAGCAGCTTGAACTGTTTGGTAAGCGTAAATTCATATTTACCGGCATCCATTAATTCGTTGGCTTTTCTTGACAGTGAAAGCATATATAGTAAATCCTGCGCATTGGTTGATTGCTGGATGTTATTCAAAGCCTTCCCCTGGTAAGCCTGTAACGTGAACGAGTAACCGCTGCGGTCCTTCGGGTTCAGCGCCTTGAACTCATGTGCCGAAAGCGAATATTCCTGCGGACTATATTCTGACGCTAACATTAGCTGCAGTATAGCCGGACGGTATTTACTCCACAATGAGACATATACCTGACCGGTAAACGAACTGAAAAATTTTGGTTCCATGCGTATCACTTTACACGTTAGCTATATTTCAACCCAGATAACTCTTTAACGACTTGCTGCGCGAAACATGGCGCAACCTTCGTGTAGCACTTTCTTTAATCTGACGTACACGTTCGCGCGTTAACTTGAAACGATCACCGATCTCTTCCAGCGTCATCGGAGTATTGTTGTTTAAACCGAAGTAACACGCTATAATTTCTGCTTCGCGTACGGTGAGTGTTGCCAGTGCACGCACTACTTCCTGCTTCAATGAATCCATCATCAACTCGGCATCCGGTGTTTCATCGCTGCTGTTTTCAAGCACATCAAGCAATGAATTGTCTTCGCCATTTGCAAAAGGTGCATCTACCGATATATGGCGGCCGGCCGTGCGCATAGAAGTCTCAACATCTTCAAGCGGTACATTCATAAACTCTGCCAACTCGTTCACCGAAGGTTCACGCTCAAATTTTTGTTCCAGCAACGAAGTTGTTTTTAAAAGTTTGTTCAATGAACCTACACGGTTGATGGGCAAACGCACTATCCTCGATTGTTCCGCGAGTGCCTGCAGGATCGACTGACGAATCCACCACACTGCATACGAAATAAATTTGAAGCCGCGGGTTTCATCAAAACGCATCGCAGCCTTGATAAGACCAACGTTTCCTTCGTTAATCAGATCTCCGAGTGTTAACCCGTGGTTCTGGTATTGTTTGGCGACTGATACTACAAATCGCAGGTTTGCCTTGGTAAGTTTTTCAAGGGCAACCTGGTCGCCTTGCTTTATTCGCTTGGCAAGGTCAACCTCCGTTTCAGCTGATATCAATTCAACCTTGCCTATTTCCTGTAAATATTTATCAAGAGATTGACTCTCCCGGTTTGTTATCTGCTTACTTATTTTTAGCTGTCTCATAGAATGGTTTATCGAGATATAGATTACAACAGTTTTTTTGAAATCGCACTAAGCGACTTCTACCGGTTTTACTCCTAACTGCTTTAGCAACCGGGCATGGCCGCCCAATGCTGCTATAAATGTGTGCGCACTTTTATAGGGTAAACCAAATTCAGCTGCTGTCTCCTTTACGATGCCGGCTATCTTTCTATAGTGTACGTGGCATATATTTGGAAATAAATGGTGTTCGATCTGAAAATTCAAACCGCCTACGTACCAGGAAAACCAACGGCTTTTGTTGCCAAAGTTTGTGGTGGTGTGTAGTTGATGAACAGCCCAGTTGTTTTCAAGCGTATTGTGTTCATCCGGTAGCGGAAACTCGGTACCTTCAATAACGTGTGCCGGTTGAAAGATAATGGCCAGTATAAACCCGGCGATATAGTGCATAACAATAATACCAATAACAATTGCCCACCATGATAAATTTGTAAAAAACAGTGGAATGAAAAATATATAGCCGAGGTATGCAAGTTTAGTAGCAATGAGTATAAACCACTCTTTTACAATATTGGCATTGTTCTTTTTCGCCATTCCGTTTTTATGATAGCGTACAATGCGCACAAAATCTTTTATAAATAACCAAACGAGCGTCATCAGTCCGTACAGGAACCATGCATATATATACTGATAACGATGAAAACGCTTCCACGCAGAGTGCGGTGTGAGGCGCAGTACTCCCCGCGGACTTATATCTTCATCTTCTTCATGTACATTGGTAAAAGAGTGATGGAGTACATTATGCTGCATTTTCCAGTTAAATGCATTAGCTCCAACCAGGTTGAGAGAATATCCCATAACTGTATTCAGCCATTTCTTGTTTGAGTATGCGCCATGGTTGGCATCGTGCATCACGGATAATCCTATACCGGCAAGACCCAGACTCATAATCATGGTCAACAATAAGAGTAACCAGCTGTTGGTGATACCCAAGGCTATAATGCAGATATACGGTATAAAATACAGCGAGAACATAAAGACAGTCTTTATCAGCATTTCCTTGTTGCCATGTCTGGAAATACCCTTTGTCTTAAAATATTCGTTTACTCTTTTGTTAAGCGTGTTCGAAAAGTCACGCCTGGTTGTGGAAAATGTGATGTTTTTGTTACTTGTCATTCTTTGCAGTCAGGTATATATATAGTTTTGTTCCTGGTAAAAAATCTGATTGGTTATAGTATAGTTGTTTGTGGTCTTGCTTTTGAAACACGGAGTTTGCTGCCGAAGAAACTCGCATTTGAAAGCTTGCGAATGGCTTCCATCGCTTCGCGATCATCGGGCATTTCAATAAAGCCAAAACCTTTCGACTCGCCTGTATATTTATCGATCATAATTTTAACAGAAGCAACCTTACCAAATTCAACAAACAGTGCTTTTAAGGCATCATCCGTAACCGCACGATTAATGTTTGTGACAAATAGATTCATAATTGAAAGGATTAAATGGATAATAGGACAAACCGAGACCGTGTCTCTTTCAATTGATAAAATCTAAAGAGGAATAATCTTTCGGTGAGAATTACCTTCAGCGGATTCGAGGAATTGAATAACAAAAGTACACAAAATTATCGGATAAAGTTCAATTCCTGTTCAGACCCCAAGGTTCAGGTGAATGGACTATGATTCGTAATCAGAAGAAAATTAGCAGCTATACATGTTTATGCATGCAAAGCGTTGTGATTGGCGGTGTATAGTTGATGTGTGTACGATGTTCATCAACTATACTTTGTGAGCAGGCGTGAACCGTATTCTTAGTGTTCAACTTCGAATTAATAGGTTTACCGGTTTATTTATCTATCTTTGTAAGATCAATTGCGGATTCTTTTAATTCACCCCATATTCTATTCGAATTCGGAGTCTCTTAATCCTCTCCACAATTACCGGTTTTTATAGCAGTTATAGCAGTTCGAAAGGTCTGTAGAATCTTATAGAGACTTGTGAAGATCGTGAGGCCTTCACCATGTATTAAATTTTCATTACAGGGATCAACGGAATCTGTACATTAGTTCTAACACAACAGTATATAGTTCAATATATATATCCCTGGACAAACAACGAAAAATAAGCGTATTGCTGATAGCCCTGGAAAACATCAATTATTCTTTCATTCCAACTATAACGGGGTTGAGTTCTGCTATTCTTAACAAACGATTCACATTTTAATTTTTATAATCATGAACATCTATGTTTCAAACATCGCATTCAAAGCAACTGACACTGATTTGCGCGAGTTATTTGAACAGCACGGTGAAGTATCATCGGCCAAAATCATTATGGACAAATTAACGCAGCGCAGCCGCGGCTTCGGTTTTGTCGAAATGCCAGATAATGCATCTGCTCAGCAGGCTATATCTGAGTTGAATAACTTCAATTTTCTCGGTAAAGATTTATCGGTAAATGAAGCGAGACCAAAAACTGACGCTCCACGCAGCGGTGGTGGATACGGTAATCGTAGCGGTGGTAACGGAGGTGGTGGCGGTTTTAAGAAGCGCTGGTAATATCTTTGATTACAATCTGCCGGCAGAGCTATGTTTGAACAGCTTTGCCGGTTGATTGTGTCTATACTTTTTTAGCATAGCGTAACGTTAGCCATAAATTATACATCTAAAATAATATTAGGCGTGCTACATCATGATATACAGCCGTAGTGCGGTATATATCGTATTCGATAGCAGTATTCACTCCAATGAACTTCGCGAGTGCCTATACGGCCAGTGACAAACTAACCAGCCGGAAACGCCATCGTGCTCAATAAAGCATTCTCTGCCTGCCGACTGTCGAGTCGCGTATGCTGTACAACGATCGGAATGTTGGATTCAATGATACAGGCATAATCCGTACCAGTCGGGATCGGCTGCGGATCTTTGAGATCGTTAAATCTAACATGCTTTGTTCTACGGGCAGCAACATCTATTTTATAGGGGCCAACCGGATCACGGTCTGAAAAGTAAATCGTAAACGTAACGTGCGCTTCTTCGTCATTTGCGTTAAGAATGCAGGCTGTTTCGTGACTTAACATTTCAGGCGTGGGGCCGGTGCTATAGGGAGGAATATATCCTTCCGCAATCGCCCATATTTTATGTCCAATCGTTTTCATTTTCGGTAATCGTTTTCAGAAATATACCTGGTAAAAATAAATGCCAATGTGTTGTGTGTTCAGATTGGTTAAAAGCATCCGTTCGGAAGAAAAAATGATGCTTTCGGAAACATACTTTGCACTGCGGGCAGAAAGCTCCTATACTTCGGCTTTACGATTTATAGATGCATCATAACTATACCTACGATCTTTTTATATCGCACACGGTAGAAGATAAAATTCCGTTGGTTAACGAACTCGCAGCACAACTTGAAGCGCAGGGTATAAAAGTATGGTATACCGGGTGTGAATTTAGCATAGGGGATGCGGTATGCGATACATTGGTACACGCAATGCGCCAGTGTCGCTATGGAATTATTGTTTTCAGTCCAAGCTATATATCTAAAATGAAGCCTTCGTCTGATTTCAATACATTGCTGAATTACAAACGAGAAGGTGAAAAAGTAATTATACCCGTATTATTTGAAGTCACACCGGAAGAATTAGTAGCCGCTCAGCTATTGTCTGCGGATCACGATGCTATAGATAGTAGCGAAGGCGTAAACAACCTGGTGACGCGTTTATTGCAACGGATCGATTTGGGATACGTACCTCAACAGCCCACCCATATATCTTTATATCAAAAATTAACCTCAGGGAAAAGTAAAGTATATGCCGCTCTCATTCTGGCAATTGGTGTTGTACTGCTGCTTTACGGATTTAGTATGCTACTGACGTAACGTGAAAAAAGGTATATATAGGGGATGCTAACTGCAGGTTCTATAGCTTGTATAGTTTTATTTATACCATCTGGTAAATCGTTTCGGAAAGAAAAACACTACCTTCGGAAAAAATCTGCTGTATTCCGGAGAAATCTTTTTACCGGTAGCAATTCCCTGACGTATTTCATTCTATGAACGAAATGATATGCGGTTCAACAGTCATATATTCCGCACAACAGTGCTGTTTCTTTTCCTGCTCCTTCTGCAGGGGTGTGCTTTTAGCCAGGCCGATGATCAAACAGTTTATATAACGCGCACCGGTAGCAAGTATCACAAAAGTACATGTCAATATCTCAAGCATAGTCGTATAGGTATACGATTATCCGTAGCAAAGGAGCAAGGCTATACACCTTGCAGCGCGTGTCATCCCGGTAATACTAAAAATCCGGCATCACCCGTGGCACCTAAGAAGCAATATCAGCAGCAGCAGATCCAGCAGGTGAAAG
>CAMLLI010000078.1 GCA_946480685.1 uncultured Flammeovirgaceae bacterium
GGCAAATCGGCCGGGCAACACAAGGTGCTGCTACCGGTATGCTGGGCAAATCGTACCTCTATAGAAAAGAATGGCAGAAAGCTGCAGACCAGTTTAAAGAGTTGATTGACGGAGGCAGATATAGTTTAGTGTCCAATTACCGCGACAACTTTACGGATGCCAATGAAAACAATTCAGAGTCTTTGTTTGAAGTACAGTTTGCCGATCCTTCGCAGGTTGGCGGTACCGTTATGAACTGGGGTGGCGATCCGGCTGCGAACTGGAAACAAACTTCCGCGCAGGCGTGCACATACTCGATGGATGGTCGTGGCTACTCTGATTTTCTCCCTACACAATGGATCTACAACGAGTATAAACTGGAGCGCACCAAAGACGACAAGAGTGATCCGCGCCTGCTGGCGACCATCGCTTCCTATGAGCCGGATGATAATTCGACAACGGTATATGGAGATGCGTGGCCCTATGCACCCGACAAGATATACCCACGGAAATATACCAACGATGGTAAAGCTGGTTATGCGAACGAGTATGATCTGAATTCAGGTATAAACTATCGCGTGCTCCGCTATGCCGATATATTGCTGATGTATGCAGAAGCGTTGAACGAACTGAAGCAAACAACCGCTGCCTATCCCTATATCCAGCAAGTGAGAGACCGTGCGAATCTTCCAGACCTGGCTACAACAAAACCGGGCATGACGCAAGAGGAAATGCGCGATCAGATTGCACATGAACGTGCCCTGGAGTTTGCCATTGAAGGACAACGGATCAATGATATCATCCGATGGGGATGGTTCTATGATGCCAACAAACTCGCCATGCTAAAAGCGCACGATGCTGACTTCAATTTATGGAGTCCTGGAAACGAGTACCTGCCGATTCCGCAGACTGAGCTCGATGTGAACAAAAAACTATCGCCCAACCCGGCAAACTAATTATGGATTGATAAAGTGTTTCACCTGTATCAGGCGAAACACTTTATTGATATACTATACCAGGCCGGAAATCCGAATTGTAATTTATCGATCGCACGTACTGCGGTGGTTTGTAGTTATCCTGTCAAAATACTTTTGAGACTATGCTATATCTGAAATATATATTTATCGTGTGTTCACTTTTCGTGGTGGCTGCGAGTATAACGTCCTGTTCAAATGACGACCCGGGCGATACGGGCGGCACAGACACTGTTATTGTGACACCACCGGCTTTCAATATCGACAACATCAATGATACCTATGCAGATGTAGCACCTTTCAGCAGCTATGCGAAATGGGGGCCATACAATGTGCATGATCCTTCCATTATAAAAGCGGGTGACACGTACTACTGCTATAGCACCGATGTCGGGTTCGGTACAGAGGTTCCTCCGGGAATACAAATCCGCAAATCAAAAGACCTGGTTGAATGGCAATATGTAGGCTGGGTTTTCGATGGCTTGCCGAAGAAAGGTTCTGATTTTATCAAGGCAAACGGTGGTACACCTTTCAATGCGTTGTGGGCGCCCTATATAGTAAAGGTCGGAAGCGAGTATCGGCTATACTATTCACTGTCATCTGCCAAACCACGCCTCAGTGTTATTGGTCTGGCCACAGCATCAAATCCAATTGGACCGTGGACGGAGAAAGAGATCGTAGTTACCTCGCTCGATAACAATACTATTCAGACCAACGCTATAGATCCTACAGTGCTGGTTACAACCACTGGCGAGCACTGGCTATATTATGGTTCTGCATGGGATGGTATATATATCGTTAAACTGAATGCAGCTACCGGTCTGCCTGCTTCCCCAGGAGATAAAGGTAAACGCATCGCACAGCGCGGCTTTACCAACGGTACGATAAACGGAAACCTGGAAGGCCCGGAGATCATCTACAACAGTACATTGAAAAAGTATTTCCTCTTCATGGCTTACGACTGGCTTTCTACCAAGTATAATGTTCGCGTAGGAAAGTCGGATACTGCGGATGGTCCTTTCTTTGATTTCGATGGAATAGATTTAAATATAGAGCAAGATCACGGGCCGATGATTATAGCACCATACCAGTTCAAAGGGCATGGCGGATGGCAGGGCACTTCACATTGTTCTGTGTTCAATGATGGAGAACAATACTATATAGAGCACCAGGGGCGGCCCGGTGTTAAGTTCTACTATATGGATCTACATGTTCGTAAACTATTCTGGACAAGTGATGGCTGGCCGGTTGCATCGCCACAACGTTATGCCGCTACGGAACAGACCGCGATCACCGAAGAGAACCTCGCGGGCACTTGGGAAAAGATTACACTGGGATACAACGTAGTGCCTGGATACTCGGCAGAGCAGACGTCTCCCGATATGCAGGTGGCTGTCAATTTTATTCTGGGCAGTGACAAGACGATCGATGGAAACGCGAATGATACATGGTCTTACCGCGCACCCTGGATAAAATTTCATTGGCACAACGCTACTACAGATAGTGTATATGTAGAACGCGGCAGAGATTGGGAGAATAAAAAAGCATGTCTCGTATTTACCGGGTTAACTACCACTGGCACCGCTATATGGGGCAAGAAGTAAAACAATACCCCTGGGTTGCATCACGGCTGTGATCAAAGAATCAGTCCGTTAATTTTTTTAAAGTACCTGTTACCACAGCGTATAATTATATACTGCTGAATGAATTGTTATGTAAAAATTTTAGAGCGGTTTTGTTCAAGGTATATCCTGTTGAACACGTGTTACACATCATTACTATATACTTAAACTTCAACTATATGATTTACTCCTCTAAAACCTGTCGTATGGCATCCGGGAGGTTGTCATTCAACGCAGTAAAAATTCTTTTTGTATGTATAGTATTAACCATTTCAACATTAAAAGCACAACCGCCAAGCCATGATCCTTCAACCATGGTGACGAGCGGTGGACGCTACTGGATATTTACTACAGGCGATGGCGTGTGGTGTATGTCTTCCAGCAATGTCAACTTTACAGACTGGCGCGCGGAGCCAACGCCCTATACCAAAACAAGCTGGCCATCATGGATCAAGACTTACGTTCCTAATTTTGCAGGAACATTCTGGGCACCCGAAGTTGTATATGTAAACAATCAATACCGGCTATACTATTCCTGCTCAACCTTCGGGTCAAAGAACTCCTGCATTGGTCTGGCAACAGCCAGTTCACTCTCCGGCCCGTGGACCGACCAGGGCGTAGTAGTATATTCCAACGCCGGTACATCTGAAAATGCCATTGACCCTGCTATATATGCGGGAAGTTACCTGGTATACGGATCGTTCTTCGGAGGCATACGCCTGGCCGCCATCAGTTCTACGGGCAAGCCGCGGAACTCCACACGCTATGCACTGGCGAGTGGTGATTGTGAGGCTCCCTATATACTAAAGAATGGAAGTTATTATTATCTCTTTATCAACCGCGGTGCATGCTGCCAGGGTATCAACAGCACCACCTATAGAATTCAGGTTGGGCGCTCCACGAGTATAACAGGTCCGTATCTCGATAAGAATGGCAATGACCTGAACAATGGCGGTGGCACAAACCTGGTGGTAACCACGGGGCGCTATATTGGTCCGGGACATTTTGGTTACGGCCAGGGAAAAGTTACGTATCATTTTTATGATGGAAATGACAACGGCAATGCCAAACTCCGAATAACTACATTGAGCTGGAGCAATGGCTGGCCTGTTGTTAGCGGAGGTGGTGCGCGTATAGGTATAGATGAACAGCTTGCCGAAGATGATTTGAAAACGGAACTGAGTGAAATCGTTTCGTTCTTTCCGAATCCGGTAAAAGAAAATATACTGACCGTGCGCACCAGGCTACAGGAACAAGCAACGGTACAGGTTAAACTTATGGATCTGAAGGGCAACGAAGTATATACGGAAGAACTGGGCGTACGTGCAGCAGATGAGCTAGATCACGAGATCAATGTTTCTACATTAAAAAAAGGTATATATATCATTCATCTTACCCGGGAAAATACCGATGGAAAAGCGAAAACAATTTCATCGCGGGTCACAATAGAGTAAATATCCACCGCTCCGTATAAATAAAGGCATGCAATCTTATACGTTGCATGCCTTTATTATACTATAGAAAGCATCTTTTTACTTCACTATAGGAGATTCCTGCCGCCGGAATTTGTTTTTATAGACAAATCCTATACATTCATAAAGACAATCGATTTGATCAATAGCCGCGGTCTGCGGACTTTAGATGCCACAAGTAACAAGTGTAACTAATCATTATCTATCCTTATGGAAAATACAACGCCCACAAAACAAAAATCACTCAATGTTAATGACAGTGAAGTGAAGTGTCCGTTCCATGGTGGTGCATTAAAGCAAACAGCCGGTGGCGGAACACGAAACCGCGATTGGTGGCCCAATGCATTAAGACTAAATATCCTGCGTCAGCAGTCGTCACTTTCCAATCCTATGGATAAGGACTTTAACTATGCTAAAGAGTTTCAATCGCTGGATCTGAAGGCTGTAAAGAAAGACATCTTTGATTTGATGACCACTTCACAAGACTGGTGGCCTGCAGACTATGGTCATTACGGTCCGTTCTTTATAAGAATGGCATGGCACAGCGCCGGTACTTATCGCGTTGGCGATGGTCGTGGTGGTGCCGGTGCTGGCCAACAACGCTTCGCTCCTCTTAACAGCTGGCCTGACAACGCCAACCTTGATAAAGCGCGCTTGCTGTTGTGGCCCATCAAACAAAAATACGGACGTAAACTTTCATGGGCTGATCTCCTGATCCTCGCGGGTAACTGTGCGCTTGAATCCATGGGCTTTAAAACCTTTGGCTTCGCGGGCGGACGTGAAGATGTTTGGGAACCACAGGAGGAAGTATATTGGGGCTCTGAAACAAAATGGCTTGGTGACAGCCGCTATACCAAAGACCGTGAACTGGAAGCACCACTCGGTGCTGTACAAATGGGTCTCATCTATGTAAACCCGGAAGGTCCTAACGGGAATCCTGATCCGGTAGCTGCAGCACGCGACATCCGCGAGACGTTTGGACGCATGGCGATGAACGATGAAGAAACTGTTGCACTCATTGCCGGTGGTCACTCATTCGGTAAGACTCACGGCGCTGCTGATCCTGCTAAATATGTAGCGGCAGAACCTGCTGCTGCTGCACTTGAAGAACAAAGCCTGGGATGGAAAAATACATTCGGCAATGGTCATGGTATACATACTATAACGAGTGGTCTGGAAGGTGCCTGGACAACTACACCAACGAAGTGGAGCAACAACTTCTTCGAGAATCTGTTCGGCTTCGAGTGGGAACTTACCAAGAGTCCTGCCGGTGCACATCAATGGAAACCGAAGAACGGTGCAGGTGCAGGCACAGTACCGGATGCGCATGACAAAACAAAACGTCATGCTCCTACCATGCTTACAACTGATCTTGCGCTGCGCATGGATCCTATATATGAAAAAATCTCCCGAAGATTTTTTGAGAACCCTGAAGAGTTTGCGGATGCTTTTGCACGTGCCTGGTATAAACTCACGCATCGCGACATGGGACCACGTGCACGTTACCTCGGCTCTGAGGTACCGAAGGAAGAGTTGATCTGGCAAGACCCGCTTCCTGCTGTAACACACAAGCTGATTGAAGATAAAGACATCGCTGATCTGAAGGCACGTATCCTTGCAACAGGATTGTCAGTATCCGAACTGGTATCAACAGCGTGGGCATCGGCTTCAACGTTTCGTGGTTCTGATAAACGCGGTGGTGCAAATGGCGCACGCGTTCGTCTCGCGCCTCAAAATAAATGGGAGGTAAACAATCCTGCACAACTCGCTAAAGTATTAGCAGCGCTTGAAAAAGTTCAGCGCGATTTTAACACTACGCTAAACTCTGGCAAGCAGGTATCACTCGCAGATGTAATTGTACTCGCAGGATGTGCCGGTGTAGAGAAAGCTGCTAAAGCTGCCGGTCATGATGTGAAGGTTCCATTTACTCCAGGACGTGTTGATGCATCACAAGAGCAAACCGATGTGGATTCATTCGAAGTAATGGAGCACGCGGCCGATGGCTTCCGTAACTATGTGAAGTCTCATCACCGTGTAGCAGCAGAAGCGCTGTTGATCGACAAGGCACAACTGCTCACACTCACCGCTCCTGAAATGACTGTACTCATTGGTGGTATGCGTGTGTTGAATACCAACTTCGACAAATCGAAACATGGTGTATTTACAAAGACGCCTGAAGTACTTACCAATGATTACTTCATAAACCTGCTTGACTTCGGCATTACCTGGAACGCCACCAACGATGAGCAGACTATATTTGAAGCACGCGATCGCAAGACCGGTGCTGTAAAATGGACCGGTACTCGTGTTGACCTCATCTTCGGTTCTAACTCCGAACTCCGTGCGCTCGCAGAAGTATATGGCTCGTCTGATTCAAAAGAGAAGTTCGTAAAAGATTTCATCGCTGCCTGGAACAAAGTAATGAACCTGGATCGCTTTGATTTAGCTGATTAATAATCAGTAGTTTGTTGTGAAGGAGGTTCGCGAAAGCGGCCTCCTTATTTTTTCTCGCAGGCTATATATACTTCATCGGTTCAATCAACGGGTATGTATATATACATCCTATTATACACTTCTCCCCCTTTCATTTCTTCCTCACAGAATGTTTCTGTCAATTAAACGACTGTCTGAATTCCAAAGGCGAAAGTTTTGTCTTGGTTTTAAAAAACTTACTGAACGACTGCGAGTGTTCAAATCCCAAAGCGTATGCAACTTCGCCTACCGATAGTGTGGTGGTGGAGAGCATCTCCTTCCCTTTTTCTATAAGCTTGTCATGAATGTGTTGCTGGGCATTTTTACCGGTGAGTATACGCAGCATATCACTCAGGTAACTCGGTGAAATGTTTAGCTGATCTGCCAGGTATTTAACGGTTGGTATACCGGAGGCATGCTCGTTATCAAAATGCTTCGCGAGTATATCTTCCAGTTTCAATAGTATATCATTACTGGCAGCCTTGCGTGTAATGAACTGGCGCTTGTAAAAACGATTTGCATAATTCAGCAACAGTTCAAGTTGTGAGATAACTACATCCTGACTAAAGTCATCGATCCGGCTGTTCAACTCCGATTCAATCATTTCAAATATGGAAATAATGATTGTCTTTTCTTCTTCCGACAGGTGCAATGCTTCGTTCGCAGTATATAAGAAGAATCCATACTGTTTTATTTTTTTGGACAACGAATGATTCAAAAGGAAATCCGGGTGGATCAGTAAAGTATATAACGAACAGGTTTCGTTAACTTCTCCTTCAACGTTACGATTACCAATGATCTGATTCGGAGCAGCGAACAATAAACCACCTTCATCAAAATCATAATAACCTTGTCCGTATCGTAATCTCCCCTTGCGTTTGGGCTTATACGATATCTTGTAAAAGTTTAACACGTGCGAGCCCGAAGGTTGAGACACCTCACTCAGCGATTTCACATTATTGATCATACTGATCAGTGGATGCTTGGGCGTGGGCAAGCCAAAGGCACGATGCGCTTCCGACAACGAAGCAAACTTCACGGGACCATCTCCTTTCTTTTTCATTCTTCAAATTTTTAAAAAGATAATTGATGCCATTTGCAGACATCAATTATCCAAAGTATATATACCACAACACTTTTTACCGCTGCGAGTTCCTAGTCGGCTATAGTTTGTGCTGCATTGGAAACTTCTGCCCATGCTTCCCAGGTAGCCAATCGTTCCGTATAGGCGGCACGCACCCAGGGTAAACCCTGACTGCCAAGCATTAACCGAAGCGGGGGCTGCGCTGCATCTACGACCTTAAAAATAGCTTGTGGTGTCGCATGGGGATCTCCCCGTTCAATTGTTTTTATACCCTCCATAAACTGATTTTTAAAAGCGGTATATACCTCAAGACCCTGTGCAAACTTCAACGAGTTCTCACTTCCAAACTCGGTAGCATAAGCACCGGGTTCCAGTATGGTAACGTTGATGCCAAACGATTTTACCTCTGCTGCAAGACTTTCATGAATCGCTTCGAAAGCCCATTTGGAAGAACAGTAATAACCGATCACAGGCATCGCCACATGACCAAGACTGCTGGAGACACCGATGATATGTCCTCCTCCCTGTGCACGCAGCAACGGCAGTGCTGCTTTGATCACCGAGAGCGAACCAAAGATATTCGTTTCATATTGTGCGCGAACATCTTCCGTACTCGCTTCCTCAATGGTGCTCACAAGCGAATAGCCTGCATTGTTAAGAACAACATCAAGCCGCCCGAAGTGAGCGTGCGCCTGCTTCACTACTTTTTCTACATCGTCAGATTTCGTTACATCGAGCGCGAGTGTTAAAACATTCGAACCATACTTCTCCTGGAGATCAGTGATGCTCGCAAGACTTCTCGCAGTCGCTGCAACTTTGTCGCCACGTTCGAGTGCGGCTTGTGCCCAAATGCGTCCAAACCCGCGAGACGTTCCCGTTATAAACCAGACTTTAGCTTTTGAATTCTCTTTCTGTTGTGTCATAAATAAGACTTTAGATTTATCGCATCAAAAGTCCTCAGAGTTGAAATCTGCTTTGTAGTCTAATTGCGGGTTGTTGTAATCTAAATGAGAATAGTTAAGCGCGTAAAGTATACTTTCAATTAAAGGAATGTCTGAATTCCAAAGGCGACACATTCGTTTTGCTCTTGAATAATTTGTTGAACGACTGCGAATGTTCAAAGCCAAGCTGGTAAGCAATTTCACTTACCGACAGCGTGGTTGTGGACAATTTCTCTTTCGCCTTTTCAATCAGTTTATCATGAATGTGATGTTGAGTTGATTGTCCGGTAAGTGCCTTTAGTAAACTGCCCAGGTAATTAGGCGAAATGTTTAAGACCTCGGCAATCTGCTGCGCAGTCGGCAAACCTTTTTCAATCAGGTCCTCGCTGTTAAACCAGTCGTCAAGAATTTTTTCCAGCCGCTCAAGAACCTGGTGACTGCTTTTCTTTCGCGTTATAAATTGACGTTGATAAAAACGCTCACAATAGTTTAACAAAAGTTGAATCTGGGCGATGATGATGTTGTGACTGAATTTATCAATGTTGTTATGATACTCCCGCTGAATATTCTGCATCAGTTCGGTAATAATAATTTCCTCTTTCTCCGACATGAATAATGCTTCATTCACGGAGTACCCGAAGAATTCATACTGCTTTATATCCTTCGCCAGAGGTGTATTCCATAAGAACTCGGGATGTATAAACAAAAGTATACCGGTTGGTTTTACTTTCGGTTGTTCCACTGTAAGATGTACCACTTGTCCTGGTGCTACAAATGACATGAGTCCTTCATCAAAATCATATTGCTGCTGTCCATATCGAAATTTACCCTGTATATTCCGTTTCAGCCCAACGGAATAAAAATTCTGTGCCCAGCTGATTTCTTTCTCCTTGGTCTGATACTCAACCAGGCTATAGTCTACTAAACTTACCAGCGGATGTTCCGGCTTGGGCAAGCCACTCATCTTGTGAAATTCACTGATGGTGTTAAAGGTGTAAATGTTCTTCGGTTTCATACATATATATGCAGAGGCAGAACTATAGTATAGTTCCGCCTCTTTTTATAGTTCAGTAATCTGTTGACTTGCTCAAAGCCTCGTTGGCAGTGAGTTCGTTTTTCAGTATATCAATTTTTGTGTTTGCCATTCCGAATGAATCGCTTCCCATGAAGAAATGTAACGGAGGATTTTGATTCTCTGCTAAGGTAATCAATGCAAGCGCTCCTTTTTCCGGATCACCGGGTTGATTGCCCGGAATTTTTTCAAGATGCATTTGGTCGAGCTCACGGGCTTCCTTGTAATCAGCGATTGGATTGGCAGCAAAACGTAACGAGCCTTTCAGCAGAAAATTAGTTTTGAAGTACCCCGGATATACAATTGTTGCAGATACTCCCAGTGATTTCACTTCGGCCGATAAAGCTTCTGTTAACCCGGCCACGGCAAACTTGGTAGCATTATAAATGCCCCAGCCCGGAAACGCTCCGAGGAAACCAGCGATAGACGAAATGTTAATGAAGTGTCCGGATATCTTTTCACGGAGTTGAGGCATTACATTTC
>CAMLLI010000079.1 GCA_946480685.1 uncultured Flammeovirgaceae bacterium
TTAAGCAGCTGGTTAAGCCTGCGCTGATGTTTTGGTTTAGTGATATCAATGCGCACATGGTCCATCGCTACTTCATGTACCAGTTGATTGTCCTGGTTGTAGAATCGCACTACCGAATAATTTTTAATCTGCGTATTGGTTTCTACCACCCAGTAAAGAGATTTATCTTGCTGGCTGAACGCGGATACTGTTATCATCAATATCGCTGCTGTAAGGGTTAGTATTCGTTTCATAAAAAGGGTCTTTTTAGTGATGATACGGAATGCATAACTATTGATTTTCAGACGTACGACCGATGCATCGCATTTCTAGACCGGCACGCTTACAACTTCGATTAAAATATTCCATCTACGATTCCTCCACTTTCGTCTACAAACCGTATCCCATCCAAACTTTAATCAGTCGATCGAGTATGTTTATAGGTATGGATAGTTTCTTCTCCAGGTTTGTGTTATCCGACAAGATCGGCTACCGTCTTGGCCGACACACTTTGTTCTGGCTGGTGTGCTGGGCTTTCCAGGGGTTTATCTATGGCTTCTACTATATAGAAGGGCGTGCCATGAACTTCTTTGCTATATCCTACATAGAATCGCTCATATACCTTCCGCAGCACATGTTTTTGAGCTACGTCATTATATACTATGTATTGCCGTACATTATTTTCCGCGATCGGTATTGGGCTGGTTTTATATGGGTAATCGCTCTTATACTTATCGCAGCCGCCATGTCGCCTGTCGTAAATTATTTTGTGATCACGCCTTTGCGGATATACCTCCATCATCCCGTAAAGGCCATGACATTCTTTTTCTCATTCATGGGTGGTTTGCGCGGCTCGATGACAATCGCAGGCTTTGCGGTTGCTATCAAGTTGATCAAACACTGGTATCAAAAGAAAATTGAAACCGAACAACTCGAGAAAGAACGTGTAAAGGCAGAGCTGGAAATTCTGAAAGGACAGATCCATCCGCACTTCATGTTCAACACCCTGAACAGTATATATTCACTTGCTTTAAAAAAATCAGATGAAACGCCTGAAGCAATTCTCAAGCTTTCGAAGCTGATGCGATATATACTCACTGACTGCACAAAAGTTACCGTTGACCTTAGCAAAGAAGTGGAAGTGCTGCTCCACTATATTGAGTTGGAGAAAAGCAGGTTTGCCGAGCGGCTCGACATATCGGTAAATATTAAAGGCGACATCGACACGAATACAATTGCACCCTTACTGCTATTGCCTTTTGTCGAGAACAGCTTTAAACATGGCGCGAATGAAATGATCGAGCAGGCCTGGATCAGCCTCGATCTGCAGGTAAACGAAACTACACTCAAATTCAAACTGATCAACGGCAGGGCTATTGATCACAACAATCCGAACTCCATACACATGGGGTTACAAAATGTAAAAAAACGACTTCAATTATTATATCCTAATGCGCACGAACTTCGTATTACTGAAGACGCAGATACTTTTGTAGTATCGCTGACGATAGAACTCGGCTCGATCAAACTTATCGAAACATGACCTCCAAACTCCGTTGTCTGCTGGTAGATGATGAACCGCCAGCGTTAGACATCCTGCGCACCTATATAGATGCTACCCCTATGCTTGAGATTGCCGGAGAGTGTCATCATGCTATGGCTGCATTCGAGTTTATTCAGAACAATTCGGTAGACCTGATCTTTCTTGATATAAACATGCCGAAGTTAACAGGCATTGATTTTCTGCGCGCACTGCCGTCACCACCCAAAGTAATCTTTACCACAGCTCACCGCGATTATGCTGTAGATGGTTTTGAGCTAGGTGCGGTTGATTATTTGTTGAAGCCATACTCACTTGATCGCTTTTTGCGCGCTGTGCATCGTGCTATAAATCCGGAGCAGAGACATGGCGCCTCTAATAAAGAAACACTTACAACCGAAACGGAACGCTTCCTGTATGTACGTGCTGATCGCAAGATGGTAAAGATTATGGTGGATGAGATCCGCTATATCGAAAGTCTCAAAGACTACGTCCGTATCTTCCTCCCCGACCGACAGGTAATCACCAAGCAAACTATAACTGCCCTCGAAGAAATGCTGCCTGAACACGACTTCACCCGCATTCATCGTTCGTTTATAGTGGCCGTGAATAAGATTGACTCGTATAATCTCAATGCAGTCTTCATTGGAAAAACAGAGTTGCCGGTAGGACCGCTATATAAGCACGAGCTTGCACGGAGATTGGGTGCGCATCATTGAACAATGGTATGGATGAACCATTAGCATTTTACAACTACACGATATATACAGCCGCACAAAACTACTTACCAACCACTAATTCCTTCAAACACTTAATCCAAAGTGGATGGTCGTTGAGGCTTTCTACCAATTGTACTTTTTCGCCTTTGTGTTCGGTAAAGATCTCCTGGTATTCATCTCCGATCTCAATTATAGTTTCAAGACAGTCGGCAGTAAAGGCTGGCGAGAATACAAGGATATTTTTCATGCCCTTATCACCACATTGACGAACTACTTCATCGGAGAATGGCTTGAGCCATTTTTGATCGAGGCGCGACTGAAAGCAAACTGTATATTTCTCCTGTGGTATATTTAGCTTGGCAGCAAGCAGGCGCGTGGTAGCATAGCAGGTTGCCTTATAGCAATACCTGTTTTCTTCCGTCATCTCATGCTCGCAGTCGTGGTCTGAGCATAAACCCTTGTCGTATACTTTATCAACCTGGCGCTCCGGCAAACCATGATACGAGAAAAGAACATGATCGTATTCGTTGATATTATATTTTCTGCCGCGCTCGGCAAAGGCTTCTATATAGGATGGATGATCGAAGTACTGACTCACAAATTTAAGTTCCGGTATAACCCACCATTTACTTACAACACGCATCACTTCCTCTAACGCTGAGCCCGTTGAAGCCGATGCATACTGAGGAAACATGGTAACAACAATAATGCGTTCGTAATTTTTCTTACGCATAGTTTCCAGCACATCCGGTATAGATGGATTTTTATAGCGCATCGCGAGATGCACTTCATAGTTGCTGTCAAGTTCCTGCTGTAAAAGATCTCTTGCGCGTTCGCTATAGTATAGTAACGGTGATCCTTTGTCCGTCCACAGCTTCTGGTAAATCTTGGCAGACTTCGGTGCACGAAACGGAACGATGATAAGATTCACCAGCATTTTGCGCAGCAACCACGGAATGTCGATCACCCGCGGATCGTTTAGAAATTGTGAAAGGTATGAACGCACATGGCCCACAGAAGGACTGTCGGGCGTGCCGAGATTAATAAGAAGAACTCCGGTTTTATTCATGACTAAAAACTTCGCGTTGCAAGTAAGCGAATAACATTATGCGACAAAAGAAGTTTATGGAAACGAAAAAACTTCTGCACCTATTTTAAAATCGGTGCACGCCTGAATGGCTTTGTTTCATCAAAAAGCTTACGATAGGTGGCATGACGTTTTGATACTGCTGCACCAACCTGTTCTACCACCAATATCATTTTCGGATTGAAGTCGCCAATCCAGTTCATCTCATACTGTTCGTAACGTGCATTGGGTTGTAATACATCGCGCGCGTTGATGATCATGGCGCCATCCAAGCCTTTGCCCTGGTGCTCCGGCACAACGCCGAATAAAATACCAAATGCTTTTTTATTGGTGCGTCTGAAGGTGTGCCAGATGAACTTCAATTTACCCAGCCAGTCGAGCTTGCCATTTACGTATTTGAATATCTGGTTTATCTCCGGTAGCGACAGAAAGAATGATACCGGTTCGCCTTTGTAAAAGCCAAAGTATAAAAGTTTCTCATCCATGATAGGCTTCATCTGCTTCACGAGCACTTTTGCCTGTGCCATGCTGAGTTCAGGATTTTCAGAACGATTGGCCCATGCGCGGTTATATACCGTCATAAGATATTCAGGCAGCTTGTCGAATTCACTTTTACGGAGGTAACGGAAATCATAATCAGGATCTTTTCGCGCGAGCTCTGCCTTTTCGGAAAGTCGCGGAGACAACGGTCCCTGTACCGGCCGCGCATAGGTAAATTGATAGAAGTATACCTGGAAGCCGTACGCTTCAAAGAAATCTTTGTAGTACGGAAAATTATAGTTGCATTGATAATTGGGTTCGCGATCATATCCTTCAATCAACAAGCCCCACCAGCGATCGCGGCTTCCGAAATTAATCGGGCCATCCATCGCTTCCATTCCTTTACCCTGAAGCCACGTTTTGCATTGATCGAAAAGTATAAATGCTGCATCCTGATTGTTGATGCATTCGAAGAAACCCATGCCGCCGGTAGGCTGATCGTTGCCTTTGTGAACGATCTTTTCATTTACAAAAGCCGCTACACGACCAATGGTTTCGCCTTGTTTATTCTGAAGAATCCAGCGGATGCACGTGCCGTGACGAAACGTTTTATTTTTTTCAGAATCAAAAACACTTTCAATGTCCTTATCAAGCGGACGAATCCACGCAGGTTCATTTTTATAAAGCTTAACGGGCAGCAGCAAAAATTCGCGGGCCTGCTGCGGGGTAGTTACTTCAATGATCTTCATTATTGTTCTACAACTTGAGATTTGGATGCAGGCACAAAGCTACTGATCCTGTTAGGAAGAACAATACTGAAACGCGTTCCCTGGTTTACTTTGCTCGCCACAGAAATCTGGCCACCCAGCTTTTCAACAGCATTCTTAACAATATATAGACCTATACCGGAGCCATCGGATTGCTCGGTGGCACGGTAAAACATTTCGAAAATCTTTGCCAGGTTAACATCATCTATACCGATACCATTGTCGGCAAAAACAATCTCGGCATGGTGGTTATCAACCCGTATCTTAACATTGATCTCCGGGGTGGTGATATTTAACTGGCGGTATTTTACTGCGTTGGAAATCAGGTTGCGAAAGATCTCGGAGATTCTCCACGGGTCGCTGAAAAACTCAACGCCTTCAATGCGCACATGGCGAACCATTTCCTTCGCCCCTTCCAGGTAATTCAAATCTTCAAAGGTGCGATCGATGATGTGTTCAAAATCTACCTTGCTGGTAGTAACATCCATCTTCAGGTTTTTCGAGTGACTCAACACATCGCCAATGAAGTGATCGAGGTGCTGCACTTTTTCACCGATGATATCAATGTAATCCATCGGGTTGTCGGTGTTACCGGGCAGACGCGCGAGATTTACAAGCCCCAGTATAGATGACAATGGCGCGCGCAGATCGTGCGATACCTTGTATACAAAATTATCCAGCTCGGTGTTGCGGATCTTCAATTCCTCTTCAACCTTTTTACGATCGGTAAAGTCTACATATACACCGTATATACCTATCGTCTGGTTATCCAGCATTACCGGCATACCGTATAGTATAACATTTACCAGCTTACCGTTTCTGTTCTTGCGTATAGTTTCAATGCTAACGATGCGATTAGCAGTAATCAGATTGTTCAGGTCTACACCTTCGTGTACGAGTTCTTCCGGAACGATGAAATCATTTATACTCTTGCCCTTGAGTTCATCCAGCGTAAAGCCGAACATCTCTTCAAAGCCTTTATTTACCTGCTCAACTTTACCTTGCTCGTTCAGCAATACAACGGCCATGGGTATATTTTGAAAGAGCTGTGCGAGCAGTGTCTCATTCTTCTTGATGCGCTCTTCGGTTTGCTTACGCTCGGTTATATCACGGAAGATTACCTGCATGCAAGGTTCGCCCTGAAATGTAAAGGGTGATGACATCGTCTCTACATCAATCACTTTTCCATCCATGCGTATATACTGCTGCTCCACCATAGGCGCCAACAGTCCTGCAGTTTCTTTCATTCTGCGCGCGAGACGTTGATGATAATCGGGATGTACAAAGTTTAATACATCGGTACCGATCAACTCGTCTGACTTTTTACACGCCAGTATCTGATATGCCTGTGAGTTTGCAAATACAAGTTTGCCTTGCTTATGTACCACTATACCAATCGGCAACCTGTCTACAAGCGATAAGTAGCGTTGTTCGCTTTCGCGTGCAAGCTCTTTACGCTCGGTTATATCTTGTATTACACCGCGCCTGATGACGATACCATCGGGCCTTACTTCATGATTTGACTTTACTTCCACCCAGATTATATTTTCCTTTACCCGCATACGCCCTTCCCAATTCCAATCTCTGCCCTCTTCTATGCTGAGTGCTGAAGTTTCCTGCTGCGACTCACGGTCTTCTTCATGAACGATGGAATCCAACACAAATGCATCGGCCAATATAGCTTCCGGTGCGAGTCCCAGAATGCTTTCACTGGATTCACTCACATAAGTAAATCTGGTTTGACCATCCGGGTAGATTGTGTATTCGTAAATGACCGCGGGGAGATGCCTGATAAGATCCTGCATATATAATTATACTGGCAAACTCGTTGACATAGGTTGATGACAGGGTCTTGGCTTTGGGTTCAAGCCTTGCAAGATAATTCTATACGCCTAACAAAACAACGGCCTGTTTTTAGTTTGTCAAACTTTTATGTGGTGCAAAGGTCCAAAACAAGGCGTTTTGTTTTGAAAACGTGATTTTTCAGAAGCAGAATGAATAAATTTACTTCGATATATTTTTTACCGATGCGCACTCCTGTTAAACAAGTGTTTAAAGCAATACTGGAAAACCCTGATTCTTCAATGGACACAGCTTATGTATCCATTCCGTTTGATGTCGAAAAAGTGTATGGCACCAAAGGTCAGGTAAAGGCAAAAGCCTGGTTCGATGGTGTTGAATATCGCGGGGTTTTAGCCAACATGGGCCCGGGCTGCCATGTAATTCTGGTGCGAAAAGATATTCGTGCTGCCATCGGCAAGAACGTTGGTGATACGGTGCGCGTACAAATTGAGCGAGACACGGAAGAGCGTGTTGTTGAAATACCCGAGCCTCTTGCAAAAGCGCTTGCTGAAAATAAAAAGGCGACTACTTTTTTCGATACACTAAGCTATACCAACCGAAAAGAATATGCTCGGTGGATCAGCGAAGCAAAGAAAGACGAAACACGCACGAAACGTCTTGAAGCAACAATCGAAAAATTACTGGCAGGTAAAAAGAATCCCTCCGAAAAGTAATTTGAGACAATTGCTTATAACGTTGTCATTTTGCGGAGCCAGTGCCGGGCTTCCCGCATCGAATCGAAATATTGAATAGTCATCACGCGCGGATCTTCTGTCATCTCGCGAATCGTCATCTGGGTAAATTTGCTGGCCGGCATTACAATGGCCAAATAACGAATTCCTGCGCGCTCCATGGCAGGCATAACATTCGTCTTGAAGTAATGCACATCTTCATCAAGCACCGGTCCTGCCGTGCGGCTATCCGTCAGCATATGCAGTTTAGGATAGTTACGGATTTCCTGGTGCATAAGCTCCAGTCGTTTTTTCTGCACAAAATTATAGTGCTCGCTATAACGCGGAACACCATTTAACGTAAGACGAACGCAAGGGATTGAGTCGTCCAATTCGATGGTAGCATATTCATCTTGGTAAAAAGGTTTTACCATACATTCAGAACTACTAAGGGTAGAAGCAAATTCTGCAAAGCTCATATATTGCTTTGGTTATGTAATTTTAACGACAATTTACGAAGACGTAAAACGCTTGGTTACAATTGTAACCCAACTGATTACAAAGCGTATATTAAGACTTTATACATCCGATCGTTCACGAAAAATTAGCTGGATCATGGGATATGTTGAAATAGGCCCCAAAATCAAAGAAGTGTTTGACCACCGCCAGATGAAGCTCACCGATTTTGCTGATGAACTGGGCACCGTACGCCAGAATGTTTATCGCATTTTCCGCAAGCGCCACCTCGATACTGGTTTGCTGCTTCGCATTTCGCAAGTGCTCAATCACGATTTCTTTCAGTATTACTCGAACATGCCGGCACCACGAGGCAAAAACGATAGTCACCCGCGCGTTGCCGAAACTGAATATGAACGCCAACTCGAGCTCTCGCGCAAGGAAATAGATTACCTGCGCAGGATCATTAAACTGATGGAAGAGAAATCGGTATTGATTCGCTAACATCATAGCACGCGTTCAAAAAAACAAAGGCTGCTCATATTTGTGAACAGCCTTCGTATATAGGTATATATTTATGATGAGCGTTATTGCAGGCGCTCGATGCGTGTGGCAAAATATTTAGTATCGCCTCGCCACGGAAAACGTGCATATCGTTTTACAAAGTATAGATTTACCCGCTCGCCACTGAGTGCTACAGTTTGCAGTTGTTTGATCAGTTCTTTATCACTTTTCTCAACCGAAAAATCAAACGACTCTGCTATAGGACTTGTCCCTTTGAGCGCCCCGAACGTTTCTAGATTGATTTTCCCTTCGTACGTTTTAAACATCACCCCCTTCTCGCTAATGCGCAGAACCTTTCCTGCCATTACACCATCTTCATAGGTGCCCCAGTATAGAAATGAGAAGGTGATGACACCACCCAGTATCACTAAAATAATTATAGCGCGGATCACTTTTTTTGTTGTACGTTTTACTTTTTCGCCAAAGGTTTCCATAACAGTAAAGGTAGATTACAGCTTAAAGGTAATCGCTTCGCTGCGAATGCCGATGTGCTATAGCCATAAATTTATTTATAGCAGGTGCAACGAATAGATGCGCTCCGTTATCTTTGCGGCCTATGTCTGAGAAATATCGTCTGGCGATTTTTGCTTCCGGCAGCGGAACCAATGCTGAAGAGATCTTCAAGTACTTTCAAAATCATTCATCCATTGAAGTTGTTCTTTTACTGAGTAACAATCCGCAGGCGTTTGCATTGCAACGTGCACGCAATTTTGGTATTGACGCTAAAGTATTCGACAGACCACAGTTCAAAGAAAGTACGATTGTGCTGGACTGGCTACAGGAAAAGAAAGTTACCCATGTTGTACTTGCAGGTTTTCTCTGGCTTATACCTGCATACCTGATTAAAGCATATCCGCACCACATCATTAATATACACCCTGCATTATTACCTAACCATGGAGGCAAAGGAATGTACGGTATGAAAGTGCATGAAGCTGTAAAACTTGCCGGCGATGTAAAGACCGGTATAACGATTCATGCTGTAGATGATAAGTATGACGAAGGCGAGATCATTTTTCAGGCAACATGTCCGGTGCATGTAGATGATACACCGGAGCAGATTGCACATAAAGTACATACGCTGGAGTACAAACATTATCCTGCTGTGATCGAGCGTTGGGTACTCGGTAAAAATTAGACTTTCTTTTCTTCGCGAATGATCCACTCAAATGTAGCGGCACGTGGAAACTCGCTGAAGATCGATTGAATATACTCATCCGGTGTTATCAGCTTTCTTTTTTCAAGATCAAGCCATGCGCCTTCAACGGTAACATTAGCTGCCAGTGTATTGTCGTGTTTCAGAAAATTATGGCGAAGGCTCCAGCGAGCGAAATCTTTCGTAGCCTTGATCAACTCTACATCCAGCGTAAGCTTATCATCCAGCGTAATTTCTCTTTTGAAAACAGCTTCCTCCCGAAACAGGATCGGTCCGATTTTAAGTGACTCAAGTTTTTGTGTGGTGATACCATGTTCTGAAAGAAAGATCATACGCGCCATCGCACCATAATCATAATATGCCGAGTGACGCAGGTGGCGGTTCTGATCTATATCAGACCACCGGATTTGAATCGGGAGACTAAAATTTGCCATATCGTTATATTCGCTGTTCGTTGCAAGGTATATATTTATTCATCAACCTATCAATGCGGCTATAAAATACCAGCACATCACAAAGCATACAATAAGTTTCAGCAACGCACCAAACAGAAAGCCGATGAACGACCCGAAGGCAGCGCGCAATGCCTGCGATGAATTTGCATTGGCGATCACTTCGCCGATAAAGGCTCCTATAAACGGTCCTATAATTATACCCCAAGGCCCCGTAAATATACCGACCAGTAATCCGAGCGTGCAACCCCACACACCATACTTGCTGCCGCCAAACTTTTTAGTTCC
>CAMLLI010000080.1 GCA_946480685.1 uncultured Flammeovirgaceae bacterium
GCTCTTACCAAGAAAACTACAAACACTTACTTGCATGAACCATAGAAATCGCAGAACAGAATTAAGATAAATAAATACATTTAACGCTCAGCAAAATATATTTCCTGCGCGCCCAGTTAATCCCTGAAAAATTAACTCACACGCAATCTATACTTTCATAAAAGCATCTGCGTATATCTGCGATTTCTGCGGGCCAACAACGCTAAAGAGACTCGAGGAATTTGATCAGTGCAGCACGATCGCTGCTGGAAATCGTTCGGATATATTCTTTCGATTGCTCGGCTTCACCTCCATGCCACATGATCGCTTCCATCAACGTACGCGCGCGACCATCGTGTAAAAAGTTTTGATGACCATTTACAACACGCGTTAAACCAATGCCCCATAGCGGAGAAGTGCGCCACTCTTGTCCGGTGGCTTCATTGTCGGGGCGGTTATCCGCGAGGCCGGTTCCCATATCGTGCACAAGCATATCGGTATAGGGGAAAATTACCTGATTTGAAATTTCGGGGAACGCTACATTTACTTTGGTCCGCAGGCGCGGCACATGGCAGGCAGCACATTTTGCTTCGGTAAATATTTTCTTTCCCTGCAGAACTGTTGCATCGTCAGCGTTTCTTCGTGCCGGTACTGCCAGCGTACGAATGTAAAATTCCACGGCATATAGTATACTATCAGATACTTCGTATTCATCATCACGACCATCATACTGCGCTTGTCCGGCAGAACTCTCATGCGGAAATACAAAGCTAGTGATGCCCATATCTTCATTATAGGCACCAGCAGATTGTTGCAGAATCGAAGGGTTCGCGGCTTTCCATCCAAACTTGCCGATCGTCTTCTTTCCTTCTACTATATTCCAGGCATAGTTAGGCTTACCAGATATACCATCGTGGTTCAGATCCTGTTCATCGGCCAGTGCAAGTATCGTAGGCTCGTCTACAGCTTCCAGCAGGCCCAGTCCAAATACCGGAGGGGCTACACGCGGAGACAACATCAGACCGGCCGGCAACGGAATATAGGGATTCTCCAATGTATAGGTTGGTGTACGCAGTGAATACGTCTCGCCATCGGCGAATGAATATTGGTTTTCGGTCCAGTCGATTTTTACCAACGCTTCCGGTACTGCACCAAAGATAGCCCGTTGCTGAAGTTGTCCGCCGAAACCCGGTGCCGGGTTAGGACCGCCATGCGCATCGGTGCCCGGTATACTTACGCGAATCAGCAGTGATGAAATCTGTTCACCATTAACCGGAGGTTTCCCTCTCCCATCGTTTATGTGACACGATGTACACGACACATTATTAAATATAGGGCCCAGTCCGGGATTGATCAGCGCTGGTGCACTGACAAAAGTCTGCTCGAACGCTATATCACCAATTTCATGTACAGACTCCTGGGCAGCGGTCAGGTGCGGAAATGCTGTACCAAAAGCACCGGCACCATTATCAAATATAGTTTGTGAGCCACCCGATAGCCATTCGCTATAGTCAGATTCTGTTATTGCATCGGGTTCTGTGCAGGAATAAATTGCAATTATACCTGCTGCCACCATACCAAGTCTGACGATAAGTTTACTCTTCTGCATTTCCTGACCCTATACTAAAAATCGCTCGCTGTTATTTTACGTGTTGCTGTATGAATGGACGAAGTTGTTCATCCAGTTCGGTTTTAAGATCGTTGATTGCAGTAACAGCATTCTGTATCTGGATCGGCTGAGAAGATATAGCTTGTCCGAATGGATCCGTGATGTTACCCAATGCCGTAAGAGCTGTGGTGATTTTCGTTTTGATATCAGAATCGAGTTGCAGGTTGTACATACGCACTACATCTTCCAGTCCTTTACCATCAGCAGTATATACGCCCAGGTATACATTCTGAACGCCTTTAATGTTGTTGGTAAAGTCAGTAATGGAGTTTTTAGAGAATGGTGATTCTTCCAAAGACGGATCTTTCGCTTCGTATACATCGTTGATTTTGCTATTCGCTACTTCATCGCATATATCCGACATCGCATTTACCATTTCTTCAAAAGCAGCAAGCTGCGTTGTATATACGGTGCTTCCGTTGCCGGCATTGGCAAACGCGGTATAGTAATTTCCGCTGGTAGATGTCTGCCACGATGTCTGAAGACTCGCAGTAAGTGTTTTCAAATTCAACGCCAATCCTTCGAGATACTCAAGATGACGTGCTGTTAATTCACTTGCTGTCTTGTTTCCGTTCGATCCATAGATCAGGTATTCGATCGGGTGAAAACCCTTGAGTGCATCTTCGAGGTTGTTGATATAGTCTTCGGTAAATTCATTCTTACTATTCAACTGTGCGTCCAGGTCGGTGAAGTTTACCGGCCACGTATCAATCCGCGGGTCGATGTTATTCGTAGACACCGGACCGAATAAAAATGACTCTGATTGCTCCCATACCTGGCGCGCCTGTTTCCAGGTAGTACGGCATGCTTCAAGTTCGGTATCGGTGGCACCGTCTGTCTTTAATGCAATTACCTGGTCATATAGTATACTGGTCTTAGCCGCCAGGTCGGTATATACGGGCAATGCAATGTTTGCTGAAAAATCGACAAGCACTTCTGAATTAAGCGTTTTGTTAACCGATGAGCCGTTGTCATTGTCATCGCTGCAGGCTGATGCTACGATCAGTAACACAGCAACCAAAAGTGTTTTTATATAAGGAATTTTCATACGTTAAGAATTAAGGTCTATAATTAGTTGATCGTCTTGCAACGTGGTTTTGAATTTCTTGAGTGGACTCAGTGCCGGTTCTTTTGTAACATTACCATCGAGATCGAACGTACTGCCGTGAGCCGAGCAGAACAATCCGCTTTTAGTAGCCGTAACCGGGTTCTCCTGGTGTGAACATTTCATATATACCGCGCTATATTCTGTGGCTGACTTCTTCACCAATAATATATCGTACGCCACTTGCATATCACGCACAATGACGAGTGCAGACTCCGCAAACTTAGTGAGTGGAACCCTCACCGTTTTTTGCGACAGGTTGGTTTTATAGATCGGCAGCGATGAACACGATGTTAACTGCGAAAATGTAAATCCCAGAAATGCTGTACCGAGACAGGCCGTACAGGTATCTTTCAAAAATTCTCTGCGACTCGTTTTCATGATCGTATCAGAAGCTATAGCCTATACCTATATTCAGGAATCCGTTTGATGTATAGTATGGCAATTGCTGCGGATAAGGTGTTACGATGAGATCTTCGTTTCGTTTGTCCGTTTTACGCAGTACATAATCTGCTTTCACTACAACACCGCTTATCGGTTTGAAGGTAAAGCCTACTACGGTATAGTTCTTTTTATTCACACCGTTTTTGATACCATTGGAAGGAGTTCTATAGTTGAGATCCATAAATTCCTGGCGTGCAAATACCGTAAAGTTCTTATGTGAGCCGGGACGGAGTATATGGTACAGATCATAGCCTAACTCTGCATATGCACCGGCCATTGCACTCGGTGTGTTGTTGGCATAAGCACGGTTGATCTCGAAGGCATCGGGTATATTTACCATCGTACCGAGTATGCGGAATGAAACACCATTCTTATGATACTGTGCGTTGGCTTCAAACAATGCTATAGGCGTTCCGAACGGACCTGATTTCAATTGCAGACTATCCGCAACACGTTTAATCAACCCGGCACTGCCTCCATAGTAAGCAGAAGCCTGTAAGCGCCAGTCCTTGAGGTAATATAGTATAGCACCGGTTACTGCCAGATTAGAAGCCGTAGCGTTGCTTCCCTCCTGCCGGCCTTCGCGTATACCGGAGCCATTAACAAACGTACTCGAATTCAAACCGTTCACCACGGCAAACGAGTAATTCAATCCGGGTACAGAACGCAGATTTCCATAAAGTCCTACGCCAATCTCGCGCCACGTAGACGGAATCAAAAACGTTTCTACATACGGACGGTCATTACCATTGAACGTTGTTGGCAGGTGATTCTCGTTCACTATACCGATACGCGGAATAAATAAACCGGCCTGCAGATATATATCCCGGTTCAGGTTGAATTTGAGGAAGAGCTGTTCCATTGAAATTTCACCGGCAGGATTACCATTGGTTACTTTCGCATTCTCCAGTTCCATCTCGGAGAAGAAGTATATTTTGTCGCTGAACTTGTGCCCGACAAATAAAACGTTACGCGTAAGATTGGCATTTGCTGTTTTCGTACGGAAGTCGTATTCAACTTTAGCCTGACCATAGCCGGAAATTACCGTTACGTTGTTCGAGCGAATAAGACCTGCTGTAAGCGAATCTTCGTGCGTTAACACCTGACCAAATGAAACGAGAGCGAGGGAAATTAAAAGTAATGTTAGTATGAAGCGACTCATCAAGTATATATATCAAACCGAGGCGCAATACTATACGCTATTTAGAATTAATCCAATGAAACACAGAAACAAAAAATTATACTATACATATATACCTATATATAGTCATTATCACTTAGGATTAGTAACCAAATTAAAGGTATGACACGCGATTACCCTGCATGACCTATAGAGTATATATAAACAAAAGAAGTACCGACAGACGCTTTCCGCGCACCATCGATACTTCCAAAAAGTCAACGTTATGCTTGCCTGTTTACTGCCTAAGCCTCTGCATGTAAGCCGATCCGGTTTCCTTCGGTATCTAAAATGACTGCGATAAGACCGGCTTTTATGCGCGTGGCCTGAACCAGTATCTTTCCTCCTGCCCGTTCAACTTTATTCAGTACAGTTTGTATGGAGGGGCTTGCGTTAATATAGATGAGTGTGCCTTCTGACGAAGGTTTTGTTTTCGCAGATTTGGTAAGCGCACCTGTAACTCTTCCGGATGTAGCCTGAACAACGTTGGGATCAGACGGAAAGAATGTGAGCTCTTCGTTCGTCTCCTGTATATACTGTGTGTTCATTTGTATATCCAGTATCGTTTCGTAGAATGCACGGGATCGCTGGGAATCCTGTACAGGAATTTCAAACCACGTTACAACATTCGTCTCGGGACTAATTTTCTTAAGCTTTGCCATATCTCTTTATTTATTTTGACAAAGATTACGACAGCGTAAAAACTATACCTGTGACGATCGTCACAAAACACTTTATGACTTCCTTCGCTTGCGGATGCGACTCAGTGTTTCGCGCGCTACACCGAGGTAAGAAGATAACAACGTGAGGGATACACGCTGCAGCATGTGCGGATGATTGCGTTCTATGTAGTCGTAACGTTCCTGCGCGGTATATAGCTTAAACAAATTGGATTGTTCCTCCTGCTTAACAGCAAATGCCCGTACACACTTCCTTCCCAACGTCTCAATCTCCAGTGAAAGTCTGGAAGCTTCCATGAGCCTGGTCTTATCAAACGCAACAGCGGTTAAAGGTTCGCATGCCTGGATAAAGTATGCAGATGGTTCGCCACTACCAAAGCTTGCAATGTTTGTGGCGATATCATTTTCAAAAAAGAATGCTGTATTTTTCTCGGCACCATCCTTTACATGGTAACTGCGACAATAACCTTCTTCGATATAGAACAAGGTATTGCATACATTGCCTTCCGTTAACAGGTGCGTGCCTTTCTTTACCTCCATCCTGGTAAGAACCGGTAATAAAATCTGCCAGCTATGTTTTGAAAAATCCGTTAGCGAATGAATATAGTTGAGGAGTTTCTCCATGATGCCTGTACGCAAACACATAAATACAAAAGCGACTGACGACAAGCAACCGGATCGATGTGAGAACACCCGTATGCCGTTGTCTTGCCTACCAATCCTTGCTTGTAATATCAACACGTTAATTGCAACCAGCTGCGTCTGTTCCTGAAAAGCGGAGTGGAAAGATGCACCGATCGGGAGTGGAACCGTCTTTTAAAGAGGCAGAATGTTAACCAACAAAGCAAATTGCTTCATACCTTTGTTATATCAAAAGACGCAAACAACATGAAAAAGATATTGGGGGCTATACTTGTTCTGGCGATTGCCTTTTCTGCCTGCAACAGTAATAAACCTGCATACAGAACCTCGAACGGAAAGAAGAAGCTGAAACACTATAACAAGCTTCAGTACGGTGAACGCAAAACGTTCAATCAATAGATCAAAACTCCGTCAGGAAACACTTCTGCATTTCGTTATGAGTCTTTGCAAGTAAACGTTTAAGACGAAAACATTACGTCAACAGGAAATAAAGTATTTTTTCAGAAATGCTTAACGGTATACAATTCACGCAGGTCAATAGCCTGCGTGAATTGTTTCAAGCTAAGACGTTGATCTTCAACTCTCCCCTCGCATCATTATGTGAGCCGCGTGTCGTTTTATTACTATGACCAACCGCGCTTTTGGCATAACTTCATAGCCGTAAGACACCTCACCCCCTCTTGCTATGAAACTTCACGCGATCATCTTCACGATGTCAATTCTTGTATGCTGCACACCCGGCAAAAAGAATGACGAACAACTCAAGAGCGAAGTGGCATCCATTGAACTCACACGCGGTGAGATAACACTTTGCAGTTCAGGAACCGATCAATTCGGAACAGTATCTTTCAGTCAGTCGTGTTCCGAAAAGACACGGCCGGATTTTAACCTTGCTATTGCGCTTCTGCATTCATTTGAATATACCGAAGCTGAAAAAGTATTTGCTAAAGTTATTGACCAGGACCCGCAATGTGTGATGGCATATTGGGGTGCCGCGATGAGTAACTTTCATCCGTTGTGGTCACCGCCTTCACCGGCAGAACTGGAGAAAGGTGCCCGGATCATTACGCTGGCCCGCACTATTCTTCCGGATAAATCAACCCGCGAATCACACTATATAGAAGCCATCGCCACGATATATGATGAATGGAATACACTCGACCATCGCGCCCGTTTATTGAAGTTTGAAAAAGCATCGCAGGCACTCCATGAGAAATATACCGATGATGATGAAGCCGCTATATTTTATGCATTGGCCTTAGGAGCAGCTGCCGACCCTGCCGACAAGACATTTCAAAAGCAAAAAAAAGCCGGTGATGTTTTAAACAGGATATTTGCAAACAAGCCCACCCATCCCGGTATAGCACACTATATTATTCACAACTATGACTACCCTGAGCTTGCAACGCTGGCCCTACCCGCAGCGCGCAAGTATGCCGCTATTGCACCGGCATCTGCGCATGCACAGCATATGCCCTCGCATATCTTTACACGTCTCGGACTTTGGGATGAATCGATACAATCAAATATAGCTTCCGTTTCGGCGGCACAATGCTATGCACAAAAGTCGGGTATAAAAGGACATTGGGATGAAGAACTGCATGGTCTCGATTACCTGATGTATGCCTACCTGCAAAAAGCGGACGATGAAAAAGCGCTGGAACAGGTGCGCTACCTGCAAACCATCAAGGAAGTCTTTCCGGTAAATTTCAAAGACGCCTATTCGTTTGCTTCGATGCCGGCACGTTATGCAGTGGAGCGCAGAGACTGGGCTGCTGCTGCATCGCTTCAACCGGAACCTGCTGATTTTCCCTGGGAGAAATTTCCGTGGGAGAAAGCCAATATATACTTCGCCCGTGCGCTGGGTGCTGTGCATATCAACAAGGTACAGGATGCGAAGAAAGACCTGGAACAGTTGAAAGCACTTCACGCAACGCTGGTGCAGGCAAAAGAAAACTATAAATCGAATCTGGTGCTCATACAAGTGAAGGCGTCTGAAGCCTGGATCAAACTGGCGGAAGGTAAAAAAACGGAAGCCCTCACGTTGATGACCGAAGCTGCAGATATGGAGGATGCTACCGCGAAACATCCGGTAACACCCGGAGAAATTATACCGGCACGCGAACTGCTCGCGGATATGTATTTGGAAGCAGGCGATTCGCAGCGGGCACTACAGGTATATGAAGAGGACCTGAAGCGGCATCCGAATCGGTTTAACGGTATATATGGCGCGGCTATAGCTTCTAAAAAATCCGGAGATGCTGCGAAGGCTGAGCAGTTTTCGGAGCAGTTGGTGGCTTTGGCGGGGACGGGGAATAAGAGAGGGAAATGAGAAGCCAGGAGTAAGAAGTAAGGAGTAAGGAGTAAGAAGTAAGAAGTAAGAAGCAGAAGTCTGGGATGAATTGATGCGGCTGGAGATAATAAGCAACACGGTTTTATACTATATTTAGTTTATGAAACTTCATAGGTTAAGTCCTATACTTTGGACGAAGGATTTGCAGGGTACGATTGCTTTTTATGAATCGGTGCTGGGCTTTAAGGGAACCAGCAATTTTCCAAACTTTGTCTCACTGAATCGGGAGGATGTGGAGATCATGTTTATTGTTCCGCAGGATGAACCGGCAGATTGCAAGGATCCGAATGACAAGGAACCGTTCTTTCCGAAGCCACTGGTTACGGGCAGCCTATATATTGTTACGGAACCGGTGGATGAGCTATGGGAATCTGTGAAAGATAAAGCGACTGTTAAAACTCCGCTCGAGGATCGCGAATATTATATGCGCGATTTTTCAATACTGGATAACAATGGATACGAACTTGTATTCGGACAACACATTGCGTGTGATTAAGTAACGACCGGTGTGCCGCCATACTATATATAGTTTTCTGTACATAGCCGGGCAACAGTCAGGTTATTACTATCGCATGATGCTGTAATTATTGCTTTGGACGATACGGACCGAGCCCCCAATATTTTCTGCCCACTAATTTCTTGATCTTGTTAATCGCCTTCCAGCCATTTTCCGAATTGGTCATAATCACCATACCATAGCCACCTTCCATACTACCGAGCATACTGCAGATATACCCATAATTATGACCGTCATGTCCGAAGAATTGAACGGGGCCTCTTTTCTCCAGCGAAAATCCCAGAGCATACTGTCCTGCGGTTGTGCTCAGTGGCTTTACCATTTCCCGGGCTGTCGATTTTGCGACAACGGTTGCCGATGTTCCATTCAACGCTGACTGAATTTCGCTCAGGAACCTGGCCAGGTCCGTGGGTGTGCTCCAAAGACTGCCAAAGCTCAGCGGATATACAAGAGTATATTTATCATCCAACACGACATTCCCATCCAGGTGGCCACTCGCGACAGAAGTATATTTTTCATTCGGCAGGCGAAGATCAAATGTACTGTTACGCATGTGTAACGGTTCAAAAATATCTTCTGCCACAACCGAAGCATAATTCTTCTTTTCAATATCCGATAGTAATATTTCCAGTATCACATACCCAGCACCGGTATAGCTATATTTTTTACCGGGATAATACGCTACCGTTACAGGTTGATTCCGGGCCGGTGCCTGTCCTTGCGCCACCTCCACAAGTGAGGGCAATCGGTCTTTGATAGAATATGGCGGAAACGGTATGCTTGCTATACCCGAAGTGTGGCTCAAGAGTTGCCTGACATTTACCACTGACTTTTGTGTGTAACTGGTGGCGGGTACCTTCCATGAAACCAGCTGTTGGTTTATATCTGCCACAAGTGAAATCTTTCCTTGCCCAACCTTTTTCATCACCACTGCTGCTGTTATCGACTTGGTTATGGACGCTGATTGGAAAAGCGTTTCCGTGGTAACACTGTCCTGCGTATGCACTTCTTTGATTCCAAATCCTTTCGACCACACTACCTGGTAATTTTCTATTATAGCGATACTCAAACCCACTCCCTTCGTTTGCTTTAAAATTTCATTTACCTCGGGAACCAACGATTCATATTTTTGTCCGGGTGATTCAGTTCTTTGGCAATATGCAGATGTCGTGAACAGAATGAGTATAAATTGCATAGCGATTGCGCCATGTTTCATTCGTATGATCGACTTGCCGATGCGTGACAATTCCAATTGGGTTGTAAGTAAATATTGAACTACAACATTTTTTAAATGTGAATCAACTGGTATTTTCGTTCAGGCTCACGCTAAAATAAAAAGGGCCGAACAAACGGCCCTCTTATTACCAAAGTCTATATATCGATCAAAATTTTCCGTTGTTATTCTCCCAATCTGCCTGTGCAGGAATCG
>CAMLLI010000081.1 GCA_946480685.1 uncultured Flammeovirgaceae bacterium
AAAGAAGCCCGTAATTACCTTGCTAAAGAAGGTTCGTCCTATGCGCGTGCCGTAGCCGTTGTAGTCGATAGTCCTATGTCAAAGATCATTGGTAATATTTACCTTGGTCTGAACAAGCCCATAACGCCCAGCCGTTTGTTTACAGACCAGAAGGACGCCATAGAGTATTTAAAGCAATTTGTAACACAACCTATATAGCTTTACCATTGCGAAGCAGCCGGGTTTTTATCGGGTAACGAAAAATAGAAACAAGCTCCTTTATTTACTTCGCCTTCTGCCCATACGTTGCCACCGTGTTTGGATATGATACGTTTGATGATGGCGAGTCCTATACCGGTACCTTCGAATTCGCGTACGCTGTGCAGTCGTTGAAAGACACCAAAGAGTTTGTCAACGTACCGCATGTCAAATCCAACACCATTGTCTTTTACAAAATATATAGTTTCATGATCGTTTCGTGTAGAGCCGATCTCGATTTCCGGAGTTTCGGTTTTACCGGAATACTTGATCGCGTTGGAGATAAGGTTTATCCATACCTGCGTGAGTAACGCATGATCGCCATAGCTCGGATGCAAGGCGCCCAGCCGTATCGTTGCCTGATGGGTAGTGTTGTGATTAATATCTGCAATAACGCGCTCTACCAGTTGCACCATGTTCACAGCGAGTTTCGGAACTTCCTTCCGGCCCAGTCTCGAAAAGTCCAGCAAGTCGTCAATCAACTGTCCCATTTTCTTTACATTCTTTTGAATGGTATTGAAAATAGTTTTCGCTTCATCATCCAGGTTCTGAATATAGCTTTCCTCCAGTATATTGGTATAGCCGCTCACTGCGCGTAACGGAGCACGAAGGTCGTGTGAAACGGAATATGAGAATGATTCCAGTTCCTGGTTGGCGGCTTCGAGCTGTACTATATTATTCTGAAGTCGTATGGTAAGTTGGCGTATCTGCTCACCGGTAAGTTTTTCATTGGTGATGTCGCGTTCCGTTATAGCAATGGAAACTTCACCACTGGTAGTATCAACAATAGGAGAGGACGAAAGAAGAACGTCCAGTAGAGATTTTGATTTGGTGATGCGTTTAGTCTCGCGCGATTCTATTTTTTCTCCGCTCAATACATAGTGCATCAGTTCTTGTGCTTCCGGCTGCAGATCGGCCGGTACCAGTTCCCAAATTTTCAGAGTGAGAGCTTCTTCCTCGGAGTAACCATACATCTGCTGCGCGCCTTCATTCCACGAAAGTATATCTCCGTTGCTGTTGTGTATATAGGTGGCATCACGCGATTGCTTCACGATCGTTGCCAGGTGGTTTCGTATTTTCTCCGATTCCTTTATAGCGGTAATGTTGCGTGCATTGAAAAACCATTTACCTTTTTTGTTTACAACATTCCATTGCAGCCACACAGGCTTTTGTGTTTTGCTATAGGACTTTGTCTCGAACAGAATACGTTCATCATGTTGCGTCTGCAGTTGTTGTAACCTGCGCTGGTCTTCTTCCGACACGAGAGTAAGCAGTGATCTGCCGTGCAGTTCGTCCGGAGTATATTCCAGCAGGTTGGTGAAGGCGTGATTTACTTCTTCAATGTTAAACGTAGTAGCATCCATTATACCGATGATGTCTACACAGTTGTTGATAAGCAGTGCAGACTTTTCGAGGATGTTGTTCTTTTCAATGAGTTCTTTCTTTTGCAGATATAGCGTTAGCAGCACATCTACTTTGGCGCGGGTAACAGCGCGGTCCAATGGTTTATACAGGTAATCGACAGCACCTTCTTCAAGACCTTTGATCATAAAGTTGTTGCCTTTCTTTTCTGCCGAAGCAAAGATGATCGGTATATCACGCGTCTGCTTTTTAGACTTCAGAATGTTGGCTACTTCAAAACCATCCATGCCGGGCATCTGTACATCGAGTATAATAAGATCGATTTCGTGTTGCAAAGCTATCTTCAGTGCTTCATTACCGGTATTGGCTTTAAAGAATACTCTTCCTTCTTTCGTCAGCAACTCCTCCATTACCAGTATATTTTCCGGACGGTCGTCTACCAGAAGAATTGCAGCTGTTCGATTTGTAAGCGCCTCCATAGGGAACCAGTTTTTATATTGCACGTTATGCATGGCCATTGCTGGCACACTCTTCTTTCATGTATAAATTTTCTTTCTCGTCTATCTCCTTAAAGTATTCCTTTTTGTCGGTAAATAAAAGAGTTTCTCTACTACCTAACCCCAGGAACCCTGCGTTGCTCAACGATTGATAGAACAGGTCGATTACACGGTTCTGCAAGTGCTGATTGAAATAGATAAGCACGTTGCGGCAAAGTATAAATTGAAATTCACCAAAGGTCTGATCAACGGCCAGGTTATGCGGTGCGAATACAATATTGTGCCGCAGCGATTTATCAAACATGCTGAAATTATACTTTGTTGTATAGTACTCTGAAAAGCAACGCTCGCCACCGGATGTTATATAGTTAGCGGTATATAGTTTCATATTTGCTACGGGGTAAATAGCCTCGCGGGCTATCTTGAGCGATTGCTGGTTGATATCAGTAGCGTAGATGATGGTGCGGTCCAGTAAATTATTTTCTTTCAGCAGAATGGCAACGGAGTATGCTTCTTCTCCGGTGGCACATCCGGCAATCCAGATCTTGATGGTTGAATATACGGTAAGCGCATGCATGATCTTTGTGCGCAACGCGTAGTAGAAAGACGGGTCACGAAACATTTCCGTAACCGTAATGGAAAGATGCTGTATAAATTTTTCGAATATATATTCATCTTCCCGGATCATGCAGCCGAGCGTATCGAACGAATCTATTTTCTGATGATCCATGAACGATATACTTCTCCGCATCAGCGAAGCTTCCTGGTAGTTGGTGAAGTCGTATCCATAATGCGAATGGATGGACTGGAGAAATTTTCTGAATTCGTCTGAACTTGCGCGCATAGTACCTGATTATGATTTATATAACCACACACGCATCAGCGAAAGCAACTGCCGTGTGTTTACAGGTTTTGTAACGTAGTCTGACATACCCGCTGCCAGACATTTCTCACGATCGCCTTTCATCGCTTTCGCGGTTAAGGCGATGATGGGAAGCCGGGTATATTTACCCGACTTGCGAATCGTGATCGTAGCTTCATAACCATCCATCTCCGGCATCATCACATCCATCAGGATGATATCGATGGATGGATTGGCATTCAATACTTCGATTGCCTCTCTTCCGTTTTCGGCTGTGAGACAAGTCAGTCCTTCGTCTTCCAGCACGTTGGTAAGCGAGTATATATTTCGCATATCATCATCTACAATCAATACAGTTTTCCCTTCGAGCACGGCATCCGACCGGTGCAGCTTGCG
Organism: uncultured Flammeovirgaceae bacterium; assembly: GCA_946480685.1. Next base: position 3,355 of record CAMLLI010000081.1, read on the forward strand.
GATTATATTCTGCTTTTCCTGTGGCAGATTTGCTTCTACCCGATGGAGGAACAACGTTGTCTCATCGAGCAGACGTTCGTACGAGTACGCTGTTTTTAATACTACGGTGTTGGCAAGCCGCGTCAGTTTTTTATTTTCTTCTTCGGTGAGATCCTGCGCAGCATATACAATCACCGGTATAGCATTGAGTTGTTCGTTGGCTTTTATTTTCTCAAGCAAGGTAAAGCAAGATGTGTCGGGTAAACCCAGGTCTACAATAACACAGTCCACTGCATTTTCAGTCATCAGGTCATACGCCTGTGTACACGAGTAGGCAGGTATACAGTGTACATCACCGTTGCCGATCATATCGCGCATAGCCTGGTTGTCCATCTCATTATTCTCTACAATCAGCAGCCGTTTATATTTCCGATTGGCAAAGTCTTCGAGTTTATCGAACACGTGTTGCAGATCTTCTTTGCGGATTGGTTTCTTGATGAAGTCAAAGGCACCAAGTTTCATCGCTTCACGTTTCATGCTATAGCCGGAGATGATCTGGATCGGAATATGACGTTGTTCCGGATCACTCTTCAATTGGCGTATCACTTCCGTGCCATCCATATCCGGAAGTTTCATGTCCAGTAATATAGCATCGGGTTTATAGGCATGTGTATAGTGCAGCGCTGTGGTGCCGTGATGCGAGATGATGCCTTTATAATCTCGTTCTCTTACAAAAGCAAGCAGTACCTGTGCAAATTCTTTATCGTCTTCAATGATCAGTACTCTGCGACTATTCTCAGTCAGGGTATAGCGATCGTCATCCGGTATATCTTCCTGGTCGGGGAGTCGCTTGTCAATCTTGGGCAGTTCCGGTATATAGTCTGGTATACGTGGCTTTGCTTCAATCGTGGTTGCGTGTGCAGCGGTTGATCCCTGTTTTCCGCCGGTATAAATTAGTGGCAGATAGAGTGTAAAGGTACTGCCTTTACCTTCTTCACTTTCCAGATGGATTTCTCCTCCAAGCAGACCGGATAGTTCACGGCATATTGACAAGCCGAGACCTGTGCCGCCATATTTACGTTTATCCGTGCTGTCTACCTGGCGAAACGCTTCGAAGATCATTTCCTGTTTATCTTTCTGAATGCCAATGCCCGTATCCGAAACTGAGAATGCTACAACGTCGGCAATTTTATCCCAAGGTATATTTTGTAACCTGACGTTGGCGGCAGGCGGATGTATACTGAGTTTTACTTCACCACCGGCCGGTGTAAACTTGAATGCATTGGACAGTAAATTTCGCAGGATCTGCACCACACGCTGCTTATCACTCTCGACAACTTTATTATAGCCTGGAAGAACTTCAATTTTGAAATTGATAGATTTACTCTTGGCTACCTGCGAGAACATCATGGTAAGATCATTATTCACTTCCACGAATGTGAACTTATCAATATCGATATCCATCTTGCCGGCTTCCACTTTGGAAAGATCGAGTATATCGTTGATGAGCGTGAGCAGTTCATTACCGGAGTTATAGATAACATTGGCGTACTTCAGTTCTTTTTCAGTAAGCGAGTTGTTCTTGTTTTCCAGCAACAACTGTGTGAGTATAAGTATACTGTTGAGCGGTGTGCGCAACTCATGCGACATGTTGGCGAGGAACTCCGATTTATACTTACTCAGCGATTCAAACTCCTGGGCCTTTGATTCTATTTCGGTTTTCGCTTTTTCAAGTTGTTGCTTTTCATTCTCAAGCAGGTTCGCTTTTTCTTCCAGCAGTGCGTTGGACTCCTGCAGTTCTTCCTGCTGTACTTTGAGTTCTGCTTCTGATTTTTCGATCGATTCAAGTTTCTCCAGCAACTCATCGTTGAACTGGCGCAGCTCTTCCTGTTGTGATTCCAGTTCTTCCGCCTGATGTTGTGTTTCTTCCAACAGTTCTTTGAGACGTACGCGCGATTGCGAAGAGTTGAATGCAATGGCTATGGAATTGCCGATCATTTGCAGATACTCCAGATCCAGCGGAGTAAAGGCATGGGTGGAGGCGATCTCGATCACACCTTTCACTTTGCCAATATAGAAAAATGGATATACGAGTATATTTACCGGTATACTTTCTCCGATGGATGAAGTGATTTTTATATAGTCATCCGGCACATCGTCCACCAGTATATATTTCTTGCTTTGCGCTGCTTGTCCTACCAGCGATTGTCCAACGGCAAAAGATTCGCGTATGGCAGCATTCTCAAGTGCATAGCTGCCGGTGAGGTAAAGTTGTCCGTTCTCCAACAGATATAGGGCGCCTACCTGGGCCTTGAGGTATGCAGCAACATGTCCGATGATGTCGGTGGCGAGACTGCGCACGTCTTTTTCTTCACGGAGTATAGCATTCAGTTCATGATTGCCGGCCAGCAACCAGGCTCTTGTTTCTTTTTCCTGCGACAACCGAAGCAGGTTTGTTTTCATGTTAAGCAGTGCTTTGCCCAGTGCATCCTGGTCACTGCGCACGGATACATCGGTTTGGTAGTTGCCCTCGCCAATGGATTCTGCTAATTGGACATACCCTTTAAACACAGTGATCATGTGGTTGAACGAGTGTGCAAGCTGTCCCATTTCATCTTTGGAAGATATATCCAGTGTGAAATTTATATCACCGTTGGTAATGCGCTCTGTAGCTTCCTTCATCCGGTTAACAGAGTTCGCTATTTCTTTTATAGACAGAATTGAAATGATGATGAGTACAATAATGACAATGCCGGAGAGAAGTATATTACGAAAGTACGCAGCATCTATATCTTTTGCTTCTGCTTGTATACTGGCTCGCATCATGTCGAACGCCCGCAGGTCGCAGGCGTGCAGGGCATCGATCGCAGCTGTTGTCTGTTGCATCCATTCTTCCGGTGTCGCGGTAGAAAGCGTGCGACCTTGTATAAAAGCAGAATCTATCGTGGCCTGCATGTTGTGTACCGCGGGGTTTTTGCTATACGTGTTATCGTAGTATTCCAGTAGCCCGGGCGTTGTGTAGTTTCTGAACTTGTGCAGGTTGATATCGAACTTGCCTTTGTTGGCTGCAAACATTCCATACTCATGCTGTTGAAAGCCCCGGTGATGTATAGCGCGGTATAGATCGCTGCGCATCACGGACAGAAATTCCTGCGCATATAGCAGGAACAGTACGCACTCCTGCTGATTTTTTATTTCCATGTTGGAAGCGTGCCGCCACACTTCACTGATCTCGTTGAGCAGTGCCAACGTGAACTTGTCCTTGCCGGCTGTTTGTAACGGATCTCTGCGTTTTATAGCGTTGAGCAATGAATCGATGCGTGTGTTGGTTGCCCCGGTGCGAAAGAAGAATTGTTCCAGGCCTGCCAGCGACTGGTTGGTTTGTTCCTGCAGCCGAAGGATCTCGGTTTTATTTCCGTGCGGTGTGGCAGCCAGCACAGTAGCAAAGCTCTGTTCGTTCTGTACGTGATGTATGAGACTGGCAATCTTTTCGATAGCTTCCAGGTCTTGCCGGGTTTGTGCATTAATTTCCTGGTGTGTCCATTGGATAGCGATTGTCTTCTGAAGGAAATAGAGTACGACAGAAAAAGGAAGTATAGCTAACAGAATTAATTTATTGCGAACGGAAAGGTTACTGAGAAATTTCATTTGAACGGAGTTATAACTAAGCTTAAAAAATTACCCACTTTGTATTCATGAAGCGGTATAAGTATTTATAAACGTATACCTATATCCGGCACGGTGTGAATGTGTTCATGGTTAATCTTTACCGTTGTTGCTACATGCCCTAAACATGCTCAACAGGCAACTTTACTAAATCTAACAATCTGCCATCGAAATGAAAAGAGATATTTTCTGCATTACACCATTACTTCGACTGATTTGTGACGAAAAATCAAATTGATCGATAAATAGCTGTATCACAATATGCTGTGAGTTTAAACACTAAAATGAAAGCATCCCTTTGAAAATTAAAATGTGATTGACGGTTTTCATAATTATATACCCCATAAACGTTCGGTATAAATACGGAGTAGACTTTAGGTAAATAATCCATCAGTCAATCACTATTAATGCAGGGCGTTGAATCATGCGCTTCCTGTCATCTTTGTACAAAACTGCATCTATAGCAGTGTGTTAATACGGCTTAATCTACTATACCTTGGAAAACATGAAAGAGTTTGGCAAAAGAAACATTGTAACATTTGCTATCGTGCTGGTGGGAGTTTTACTGATTGTAAATGCTTTTTCGATTTTTCGGAATCGTAAAACAATCATTGTCAATAATATTATCCGGCAGGAGTCGGACACTATTATTTTTCAAACCAACCAACTTGTAAATTTTTACCTGCACAATCTTGATCTGGGTATACGCGCATATGGCGCAACCCGTAACCGCGAACTGATGGGCCCGATGGAAGCTGCGCTCGTTGATGGAGAGAAGATGTTCAAAACGCTGGAGAAGGATCTGCTGGATCAGTCGTACGATGTTACAGAGCTGCGACAACTTCAAAAAGATTTCATGGGATACGGAGAGTTCTGCAAGCAAATGGCAGCTATGGTTGAAGCGGATAGTATGGCTACATTTCAAAAGATGCTGGCCGAGAACCGCGGGCTTCAGGTATGGATGCGCTGGAATGATATCGGTCAGAAAATTATCTTCTTCGAAAAGGAATTGAACAAAGAAGCCGAAGGTGGTTATAACGGTGCGATGGACAACACACTATACCTGCAGTTTTTCATTCTGCTTACCGGTTTGCCAACGCTGGCGTTTGTGGTCACGAAAATCAAGAAAGACACCAAAGACCGGAGTCGCCTGCTGAAAGAGCTGGAGCGAAACAATCGTCACTATGTTTTCAATCCGGGCGAGCATGTAGAGTTTCATTCACACGAGGAAGTAATCGAGCACTCCATCCGGAATTTCCAGAATGCCAGTGAGTTTATTGATAGTATATCGCACGGTGAATATACCGTTGCGTGGCCTGAACTTAACGACACGAATCACTCGCTAAATGAAAACAACCTTGCGGGACGCCTTACAAAAATGCGCGACCAGTTGAAGCAATTCAAGAAGGAAGAGGAGAAGCGATTGTGGAGTAATGAAGGGCTTACGAAATTTTCGGAGATCGTACGCAATCATCAGCAAAACCTGGGCGAACTCTCCAATGAAATTGTCCGCTTCCTGTCCAAATACCTTCAGGCCCCGCAATGCGGACTGTTTATACTCAACGACACAGAGGAGAAACCGTATCTCGAACTGAAAGCGTGCTATGCATACGACCGCAAGAAATTCATTGAACGCAAAATTGATATTGGTATAGGGCTGATCGGACAGACTTACCTGGAGGGTGAAACAACATTGCTCACCAAAGTACCGAAGGGATATACCTATATTACATCAGGCATGGGCGAAACGTCACCATCCTGTGTGTTGATACTACCGATGAAGTATAACGACAAGATTGAAGCGATCATTGAACTGGCGAGTCTGAAGATTTTTGAAGAACATGAAATTGCATTCCTGGAGAAAGCAGGCGAGTTTGTAGCAGCCGCAGTGCAGGGTGTACGAACAACCGAGCGAATGCATACCCTGCTGAGTTCATCGCAGGAGCAGACCGAAGCTATGCGCGCGCAGGAAGAAGAGATGCGCCAGAACATGGAAGAACTTTACTCTACGCAGGAAGAAGTACAGCGAAGAGAGCAGGAAGCATCACAGCGCATTCTGCAATTGGAAGAAGAACAAAAAGTACTGCAACTCAAATTGCAACAGGAGGAGAGACTTAACCAGGAGAATGAATTAAAGAACCAGGCACTGGCCAATGCGCTTGAGAAACTAAAGGAGCGCGAAGAATCGCTGGTGCATCAGCTGCAACAGCAACAAGCTTCCGGCAATAGCAAGTTGTAGTCGGTTCACTCAATCAGGCGTTGTCTTCTATTGTAATATAACTACTACCGGAATTTTATAGCATGCAACTGTTCAGAAGTGAGCAGTTGCATTTCTATGAATGGGCACTCCGTTTCCTGGCAGTGCTATATATGCCGTTTACAATCGCAGAAATGCATTTTTTCAGTGTGGCACCTGTTTCGTTTTGGGTGATCGTGAATTAACACTGCCAGGCATTGCGCTGGATGGTGTGCCAGTAATCACTATATTCATACCACTATGTTGCGACACAACTTGCTGCTCATTTACCGAAACTTCAAAAGATTCAAGAGTACATTTTTCATTAACCTGCTCGGGCTTTCAACAGGACTCGCCTGCACGTTGCTGATATACCTATGGGTAAAGGACGAATTGAATGTTGATTCGTTCTTTGCAAATGACGATCGATTGTATGAGATCATGGAGCACCGCGTAAAGACGGATGGTATATGGACGGCCTATACTACATCGGGACCAACAGCAGAGACGCTGGCAAATGAAATGCCTGAAGTAGCGTATGCGGCTGCCGTAGGTCGTGTTGGCAAATCAACGGTATCGGTAGACGATATGAATTTGCGCGAAACGGGTAAACCAGTAGGTACCGATTTCTTTAAGATATTTTCCTATACACTTTTAGTGGGAGAAAAAGATAAAGTACTCGCAGATAAAAATTCCATAGTGATC
>CAMLLI010000082.1 GCA_946480685.1 uncultured Flammeovirgaceae bacterium
GCTTCGGTATATCCGGCCACAGCATCTTCCTGCGATTGAATAGCAAGTTGTCGAACCGTTGCTATAGCCGGATGATCCTGGTTCGCAAAAAGTTGTTGTATAAAATTAGATGTGAATGCTAGTGCTCCGTTTTTTTTAACGAACTCAATGGTTTTTGTACGCGACTCTTTTTTTTCTGCGGAGTCTTCTGCCGCTGTAGAATGAAAGAGTCCTATACCGGCCAGTCGATCCGGATTTTTTGCAGCCATTGCCAATGTAACATAGCCTCCCAACGAGTGACCGATCACCACAGGATTTTCAATTTTTTGTTCATCCATCCAGTCAAGCAACTGAGTGGCTACTGCTTCTATAGTAAAAGGTAAATTAAGCAGTTTACTTTTTCCGAATCCGGGCAGATCCGGTGTGTAAACTTTATAGTGTTTGGATAAAGATGTGGCGAAATTGTCCCACACATTACTGTTCATGGGGAACCCGTGAATAAGAATCACAGGCCTGCCACTTCCTCTTACTGTCGAAAAAATCTTTAACATTACCTCGGTACTAATTCTAACATTTCTACAACGGTGCGTTCAATTCCTTCTGCATCAAAGCCACACTCGTGGTGAAGTTCATGTTGCTCACCATGCTCCACTATTCTATCCGGAATTCCTAAACGTCTTACTTCTGCATGCAGATTGTTGTCTGCCATAAATTCAAGAATAGCACTTCCGAATCCTCCCTGCAAACAGCCGTCTTCTACAGTAATTATTTTTTTATACTGACTGAATATTTCATGCAGCAGTTTTTCGTCCAGCGGTTTGGCAAAACGCATATCATAATGACCAATAGAAATATTCTGACGCGCGAGTCGCTCGCAAACTTCCACAGCATAATTACCTATATGGCCGAGTGTTAAAATAGCGAGTTCATTTCCTTCTCTCAGTTTACGACCGGTGCCGATCGCTATAGCTTCCATCGGAGTTCTCCACTCCGGCATTACACCCTGACCGCGCGGGTAACGGATCGAGAATGCAAGTTCAGTGCGAGGCAGCTGTGCAGTATACATCAGGTTACGAAGCTCAGCTTCGTTCATAGGTGCTGCTACAACTATATTCGGTAAACAACGGAAGTATGCTATATCATACGCACCGTGATGTGTGGGTCCGTCTGCTCCGGCAAAGCCTGCACGATCGAGACAGAAATTAACCGGTAAATTCTGAATGCATACATCGTGTACTACCTGGTCGTACGCACGCTGCATGAACGAACTATAAATATTGCAAAAAGGCACCAGCCCCTGCGTTGCAAGACCAGCCGAAAAAGTTACTGCATGTTGCTCTGCTATACCTACATCAAACGCACGGTCGGGCATCTCTTTCATCATGATGTTCATGGAAGAACCCGAAGGCATCGCCGGAGTTATACCTACTATTTTATCGTTGGCTTTGGCAAGCTCTACCAATGTATGTCCGAATACATCCTGGTACTTGGGTGCCTGCGGCTTCTCGTAAACTTTCTTGAAGATCTCACCGGTAATCTTGTCAAATGTACCGGGCGCATGCCACGTAGTAGCATTCCCTTTTTCAGCAGGGCCATAGCCTTTGCCTTTCACCGTAACACAGTGAAGTATCTTCGGGCCTTTTATATTCTTCAGATCGTTGAAGATGGTAACGAGATGATTTACATCATGACCATCCACCGGACCAAAGTAACGGAGGTTGAGTGATTCAAATAAATTACTCTGACTCAGTAATGTTGATTTTATACCGTTCTCAACTTTTGAGACAATCTCCTGCGCACTCTTGCCGAAGTTGGAAAGTTTACCAAGTAAATTCCATACTTCATCTTTCAGTTTATTATACGTGCGCGAAGTAGTTATATCGGTAAGGTAATCTTTCAATGCGCCTACATTCGGATCGATCGACATACAGTTGTCGTTGAGAATGATCAGAATGTTGGAGTCGGATACACCTGCGTGATTCAATCCTTCAAAGGCCATTCCGCCTGTTAAAGCACCATCACCAATCACAGCTATATGCTGGCGCTCATCCTGACCAAGATACTTGGCAGCAACAGCCATACCCAACGCAGCCGATACGGATGTGGAAGAGTGGCCTACACCAAATGCATCATACTCACTTTCTTTTCTTTTGGGGAAACCTGAAAGTCCGTTGTAAACACGATTGGTATAAAATGTATCTCTGCGGCCTGTCAGAATTTTATGTCCATACGCCTGGTGTCCTACATCCCAAACCAGGTTGTCGTGAGGCGTTTTAAAAACATAATGTAAAGCAACGGTGAGTTCTACAACTCCGAGGCTTGCACCAAAGTGGCCTCCATAAACCGACACATTATCGATTATGAAATGGCGGAGCTCATCGCAGAGCTGAACGAGTTGAGCCTGATCGAGTTTCTTGAGATCGTCAGGCGAGTTGATCTCTGCCAAAAGTTTTCCCGGAGTTATCAGCATGGGTTTTTGTGGATTATATGCCTCTTATAAACAATAATTGAAGGTAAGAGTTTTAAGCTACCGCTCCTAACCTGCGTTTTAACGTACTAATTGACCGAAAAGGAAGGTTTGGGAGAAAAAATAAAGCCACAAAATTAGTATTTCTTTTCAATCGGACTTTTTGCCGGATTATAAATAAATTTGCTCCCTCACTCGACTATGACACAGGAAAATTTTGAGGTTAAACTCCCGCTGTTCGAAGGTCCGTTCGATCTTCTGCTGTTCTTCATTGAACGCGATGAACTCGATATCTATGATATTCCGATTTCGAAGATCACCAACGACTTCCTGGCCTATATCCAGCAGATGGAGCAACTCAATATTGAAGTAGCGAGTGAATTCATATTGGTTGCTGCAACGCTCATGCGGATCAAATCCAAAATGTTATTGCCGCGACCACAGTTGGATGAACAAGGAAATGAAATTGACCCGCGCGAAGAACTCGTTCGACACCTGCTCGAATACAAGAAGTATAAATCGGTGGTGGATACCTTCCATAAAATGGAGGAGACAGAGCTCACCAAAGAGAAGCGCGGCAACCTGGTGAAAGAATTGAAGTCGCTGGCCGAAAGTACCAACGTAGAAGCCGAACTCCAGGACATCACTATATTCAAGTTGATGCAGGTATTTGAAAAGGTATTGAAGAAAGCTGCTGCTGAGAAAAATAAACCGGTTCACCAGGTAGTACAATATCCATATACCGTTGTAGGGCAAAAGAAATACCTGATCGATGAGTTGAGCAAAACCTCCAAGCTTTCTTTTGTAGAATTGCTGGAGTCATTCCCGTCACGCATCGGGTTGATCTTTAACTTCCTTGCTATACTTGAACTGCTGGCGCTGCAGGTTCTTACAATACAGGTTGGTGAAGGATTTAACAATTTCTGGATCTCCAAACAGGAGGGTGCCCCTGAAATAACACTAAACGAAGATTTCAACTAGTAAGCTATAGATAGCAATCTAAAATAAAAAACCGTTCTGCTGATATACTATATATTGCAGAACGGTTTTTTTATAGCCGGGTTTACAAACCAAAGAGCTTGGCAGCGCGTGCCAGGTCTACATTTCCGCCGGATATAATTATACCTACACGTTTACCTTTAAACTTTTCTTTTTCCTTTAGTATAGCAGCGAAGGGAACAGCTCCAGAAGGTTCAACGATAACTTTGAGATTGCCCCAAAGTATACGCATGGCGTTTGTGATCTGCTGGTCGCTAACGGTGATTACTTCTTTTACATGCTCCAGTACAATGGGAAATGTTTTATCTCCCAGTGTAGTAAGCAATCCGTCAGCAATGGAGTTTGATTGTGATGGTTGAATCGAACCGCTCTTCAACGAGCGATACGCATCATCAGCACCTTCCGGTTCACCGGCATATACCTGTGTTGCTGGAGAAAAATATTTTGCAGCCAATGCTGTTCCGCTTAACAATCCGCCACCACCCACGGGAGGTATAACAAAATCAAGTGAAGATATATCTTCAAAAAATTCTTTCGCTGCCGTGGCCTGTCCGGTAATTACTTCATAGTTATTGAACGGATGAATTACGCTCGCACCGGTTTTATTAACAACCTCCTGTAAAGTAGTCTCGCGCGATTCGAGTGTTGGTTCACATTCAAAGATCTCGCCCCCAAAACTTAATACACCTTGCTTCTTGATTTCAGGTGCCGTGCGCGGCATTACGATATAAGATTTTATTCCCATAATCTTTGCCGAGCGTGCTATAGCCTGCGCATGATTACCCGATGAATGTGTAGCCACACCCTTGGCCCTTGCTTCCGGACTCAGCGTAAGTACCGCATTCATCGCACCGCGCGCTTTGAACGCACCAATCTTCTGCAGGTTTTCGCATTTAAAAAATATACTTCCTCCAATAAGATTGTCAATCGCCTCGGATGTTAATACAGGCGTGTGATTGATATATACCTTAATGCGCTCGTGTGCGGCTTCAATGGCTTCGCGGGTAATCATAGCAGAATAAATGTCAGTATATATTATAAGTTTTCCTGAACATAGTTCAGCATCATGGTATACAAATGATATTTGGTTTGTGCGCCCTGTATGCCGTGGTGTTTATCCGGGTAATAGAAGGACGTGAATTGCTTGCCGGCATTGATCAGCGCATCCTGCAACACAACGGAGTTCTGGAAATGTACGTTGTCATCGCCTGTACCGTGTATCAGTAGAAAATTACCCTGCAGTTTGTTTGCATACGTGGAGGGAGAGTTGTCATCGTAACCACTTGCATTTAACTGGGGTGTTTGCAGATAGCGTTCCGTATAGATCGTATCATAGAATCTCCAGTTGGTAACGGGCGCTACTGCTATACCCATCTTGAATGTGCCTGCTCCTTTGGTCATAGCCAGCGATGACATATAGCCACCATAGCTCCATCCCCAAATACCAATGCGACTGTCATCTATATACTCTAACGTTGAAAGGAATTTGGCACCGGCTATATGATCTTCCAGTTCATATTTACCCAATTGTTTATAGGTAAGTTTCTTGAAGTGTTCCCCGCGTCCGCCTGTACCGCGCGAATCAATAACCGCCACTATATATCCCTTCTGTGTTAACATCTGGTGAAAGAAGAAATGACTTCCGCCCCAAAGGTTGTTCACGTTTTGTGAGCCGGGACCGCTATACTGGTATACCAGCACCGGGTACTGTTTGGATGCATCAAAGTTTTTAGGCTTGAGCATATACCCGTTCAGGTCTGTACCGTCAACCGTTTTGAAAGAGAAAAATTCTTTCGCAGCAAAACCATAGTCGTCCAGTAATTTGGCAAGTGTACCGTTATCTTCCAGCACTTTTTGCAGCGCGTTCCCTTTTGTCTTGAATAAGCTTACCACGGTAGGGTGTGCAGCAGACGTATGATAGTCAATGTAGAATTGAAAATCTCCGCTCATATTTATAGTATGTATACCTGCCGCCTGTGATAGTTTCGTCTTCTTACCGCTTAGTGTAATGGAATAGAAATGTCTTTCAAGAGGCGATACTTCGGTAGATGTGTAGTAAAGCGTTTTAGTCTTTTCATCGAGACCGATCAGTTGACTTACTTCAAATGAACCTTGCGTAATCTGCTTCACCAGTTTTCCATCCATACCATACAGGTATAAATGTTTGTAGCCATCGCGTTCGGTAGTATAGATAAACTGCTTGCCATCGGCGAGGTAGATCAGGTCATCGGTAAACTCAAGGTCAATAAACGTTTCACTTTTCTCATTCAGCACAACATTAGATGCTCCGGTGGATGCATTGATGTGAAGAATGTCCAGGTTGTTTTGCAGTCTGTTCAGTTTTCGGATCGAGAGTAGATTAGCATCTGCTGTCCATTTTACACGCGGTATATATATATCTTTTTCAGTACCTATATCAGCTTTTACTTTCTGCTTGCTATCGAGGTTATAGATCCAGATTTCCACGGTTGAGTTTGCTTCACCGGCTTTCGGATATTTAAAACGGTAGTCGGTAGGGTATAACGTTTTTCCCCAGCGCTGCAGATTATACTCACGCACAGCCGATTCATCAAAACGATAGTAGGCAAGCTTCTTCCCGTCAGGTGACCAATAGAAACCATCTACAAAACTGAACTCTTCTTCGTATACCCAGTCCGTTGTACCGTTAATGATATGATTGAATTTTCCATCATCTGTTACCTGCACTTCTTTCATGTCACTTAATGTTACATAGAACAGATTGTTCTCGCGTACAAAAGCAACCTTACTACCATCTGCTGAAAAAGCCGCGTACGATTGCTTTCCATTCGCTGACAGTGGTTTAACAGATTTACTCGCGAGGTCGTAAATGAAATAGTTAGCGGTAAATGATCGGCGATAAATACTTTGAAAATCGGTAGTTAGTAGAAGTTTCTTTTCATCGCCACTAAAGGAATAGTCCTGAATGTCGATCTTCGGGTTCAGGGTCGATCCATCCACCAGTGTTGCTACCGGCTGGCCTGTTGTGATATTATATTTTACCACCTTGTTATTTTCCAGTGTAGAATAAAACTTTCCGTCTTTCATCCAGTTGATGCCACGGACAGTTTTCTGGGGAAATGTATTTTTGGCGGTGAAATCTTCAACCGTAATTTGTTTCTGGGCATATCCTGTAATGCAGAGTGCAAAAAAGACTGCGGTTAAGAGTTTATTCATGTTGTATAGGTTAATCGGTGCGAATTTTTATGAATATTGTTGAATAATCAAAATTGAATTACTGGAATGGAGGAGTTTGATGTCGTTATTATCGGTGCCGGGCCTATCGGTCTTGCATGTGGCATTGAAGCAAAGAAAGCAGGACTGCGATATGTTATCATCGAGAAAGGTTGCCTGGTAAATTCGCTTTTCAATTATCCGCTTAACATGACGTTCTTCTCTACTTCTGAACGACTTGAAATCGGGGAAGTTCCTTTTATATCGCATCAACCCAAGCCCAATCGGTTTGAAGCATTGGAATACTATAGGAGGGTAAGTATGAGCTGGCAACTTAACCTCAGACTATACGAGAAAGTTACCATGATAACATCCAATAACAACGCACATGTTGTTACCACCATGAAAGGGCAATACCAGGCTAAAGCTGTTATACTGGCGTTGGGCTTTTATGATTTGCCGTACCTGTTGCATGTGCCGGGTGAAGATCTGCCGAAAGTAAAACACTACTATGATGAACCTCATCCGTACTTCGGACAAAAAATTGTTGTTATAGGTGCAGCTAACTCTGCTGTAGATGTAGCACTCGAAACGTGGCGCAAAGGTGCCGATGTAACCATGGTTATTCGTGAAGATGGTATTCGCGACAGCGTGAAGTACTGGGTTAAACCGGATATAGAAAATCGCATTCAGGAAGGATCGATCAAGGCCTATTTCCATTCGGAGGTAAAAAGAATTACAGCTGACGCAGTCGAAATAAAAACACCGGAAGGAGATAAAGTGATAGAAAATGATTTTGTGCTCGCCATGACAGGCTACCAACCTCCGTTTGATTTTATGAAGGCGAGCGGCATTCAGTTTCATGACGATCCGTTTCACACACCGGTATATAATGAAGAAACGATGGAGACGAATGTGCCCGGTATATATCTGGCCGGTGTAGTGTGCGGTGGATTGAAAACCAACAAATGGTTTATCGAAAACTCACGCGTACATGCAAACATGATCATCGATAACCTACAGGGGAAGAAAAAGTAAGTGCCTCCGACAGAAGAGGCACTTTGTTTAACCTGACCAACTATAGAGAATAAAAAATCAAAAAATGTTTTTCTGTTCGGCTATATATACAAGCCGTATGTTGAAGTAATAATACAGGAAGCATTGAAAAGCTACGGAATGTAGCCGGCAGACTAAACCACAAGGTAGCAGAGTTTTCATAGAGGAGGTGTAACAAAGGTATAATGCGTAGCAACGCATAACAACTCCACGAACATGGGGTTGCCTTCCGAATGTTATTGAAAAGGATGTTTGCTAGATCTCTCCGCGCAGCGACTTTGATATAACCTCGGCTTTGCCGTGCACATGCAGCTTCCGATATATATTCTTGATGTGGAAGCGAACGGTTTCGATGCTGATGCTCATGCGATCGGCAATCAATTTATAGCTGAGGCCATCAACCAGTCCGATAACAATTTCTTTTTCTTTAGCCGATAACGGTGATTCTACTTCTTTTTTGCGGGCACCGTTCTGGGCAAACAATTCAATAACCTTGCGGGCTATCTGTGGCGACATGGGTGAACCGCCTTTTGACAGAAGTTCTATACCTTCCTTGATTTCATCGAGCGGAGTATTCTTTAGCAGGTAGCCGGTAGCACCTGCACAGAGTGAATCGAATATTCGTTTCGGGTCGTTGTATACCGAGAAGACAATGATGTCCACATCGGTATATTTCTCTTTGATGAGTTTGATACCTTCTATACCCGACATGCCGGGCAGGCCCAGGTCCATGATCAATACATCAGGCACGGCTGTGGTGGCGATGCTCTTCAGAAATTCTTCAACCGAGCCAAAAGCCATTTCGCATGAGAAGTTCTCCTGGCGATTCAAAAATGTCTGAACACCTTTACGGATCTGTTCATCATCTTCTATAATACCTACTACGATCATACTGCAAAATAACGAAGTGCATGGTATTGATAAAATATACTTTGTTCACATAAAGATGGGGGAATGAAGATGTCTTTACGGAAGGAGCATTTTCAATTTCAGAGGTGTGATCTGGATGCGGGCCGGTAACTTTCCGAGCAACTCGCCATCCGCTTCAATCAGGCATTCTTTTTCGGAGGTCAGGTCAATGCCATCAACCTTCTTGTAGAACACTTCACGATGGCGCACATGTTTACCTTTTTTGAGCGGTATAGAGTAACGTATAAAATCCAGCACCGAAACATTGCCGCAGATAAATGCATCCAGTATACCATCGTTGGGCTGTGCCTCCGGGGCTACACACAACCCATGACCATAGTAACGACCATTGGCAATGGCGAGCGTGCGCAACTTACCCTGCCAGTTCCACGATGATGTGTGTGCCGTTACAACCATAGGTCTATACGTAAAGAAGGTTGTGACGATGGAAATATAGTACGCGAAGGCAGAGCCGAACGTGCGATCACTGCTCAGTACTTTCTTCACCACTTGTGGCCCCATACCAATATCTGCTACATTGATGAAGTAACGATGATCTTTTGCACCGCTATCAGTAGTATAGTGCACTTCGCCTACATCGAGGTACTGCGGCTCAAACTTCTGCAACAACTGGACGAGCTTTACCGGATCGGATGGGATGTTGAGTGTGCGTGCAAAATCATTACCGGTACCTACAGGAAACACAACCAGAGCCGGCAGATTTTTATAGCCTTCTCTGCCTTTCAGAATACCGTTGACAACCTGGTGCAAGGTGCCATCGCCACCGGCCGCAATAATAATATCATAATGACTATCGACTGCTTTTGATGCGAGCGAGAAAGCATCGTTGCGCGAAAGTGTCTCAAACACTTCCGTTTCATATACCAGCCGAAGCATGGGCACTACTTTACGATAAAAGTATTGCTTCTCCAGCGAAATGCCATTGAGTATAACCGCTATGCGCAACGTTGACGATCGCTTTTACTTACAATTCTTTTTGATAAGTCCCTTCGCTTCCGTTGAGCCGAGTTCTTCTGCACGTTTAAAATCAAGACACGCATCGTACTTGTTGTTCATGGAAACTTTAACGAGACCGCGTTGTAAATAAGTTTCCGGATCGCTCGGATATAGTTCGATAGAAGATGAATAATCTTCCACTGCCCCGGCATAATCTTCCTTCTCGGTGCGACTCAGGGCGCGGTTGTCATAATATACCGGGTTCGTATCATCGAGTTCTATAGCTTTGCTATAGTCTGCTATAGCGCCATCGTGATCTTCCAGGTTATACTTCACAACACCGCGCAGGTTATAGGT
>CAMLLI010000083.1 GCA_946480685.1 uncultured Flammeovirgaceae bacterium
GATCGTGTGCTTAGTTAACATTAAAGATTGTCTCAAACTCAGAGTATGTTCCTTCCATGCAGCTTTCATGTTCGTGATCGCGATCTTCGAATGTAGCAATCTCGATCTCCTGCTTCGGATCTACGTACAGGCGCATATCGTCCTGGTCTTTCTCGCGATCAAATCGTACGATACCATCTACAATGGATATCATCGGTATAGTATAGCTTGATAACGGGTGACTTTTAAAGATCGCCATATCTGCATCTTTACCCACTTCAATCGAACCAACACGATTTTCAATACCGAGTTGCTTGGCAGGATTGATGGTGATGAGTGCCAGCGCTTCATCATCGGTCAGTGCACCATACTTTTGTGTTTTGGCAGCTTCGTGATACAAGTGTCTCATCAATTCGCCATCATCGGAGTTGATCGATGTGGTTACTCCGTTCTTGGTAAGTATAGCAGCGTTATAGGCTGTTGAATAATATACTTCAAATTTATACGACCACCAGTCAGAGAATACAGATGCCATGGCTCCTTGCGCAGCGAGTTCGGGAGCAACTTTAAATCCTTCATTCACGTGTTGAAATACAATCTTCCGGATACTGAAATCCTTACAAACCTTCAGCATCATATATATTTCATCGGCACGGTAGCTGTGGCAGTGAATGATAATGTTTCCTTTCAGGATCTCGCCTAATGTCTCAAGCCGGTAGTTATACGCGGGCGGGGCACCCCGAAATCCTTTCTGTGATTTTGATTTCGTATAGCTGTCCCATGCCGCAGTATATTCCTTTGCTTTTGAGAATGCTTCACGCATTACAAACTCAACCCCCATACGGGTACGCGGTACAATGTTATTACCACCTCCGTGTACGCGGGTCGGATTTTCACCCAACGCAAATTTTATAGTGCGAGGAGCGCCTTCCATACGCAATGCTTCCGGATCTTTTACACCGTAGCGAAGCTTTATCGTTTCGCATTGTCCTCCTATAGCATTGGCAGAACCGTGCATGGCGTGTATCGTAGTAACACCACCCGCCAATGCGCGGTATAACGATATCTCGGATGGATTGATTACATCGCCTACAAATACTTCAGCCGTTACCGGGTTGGTAGCCTCGTTGACGTCATCTATACCCTGGTGCGAGTGTGCATCAATAATGCCGGGCATTACGAACAACCCCGTTGCATCAATTACTTTATAACCTGCAGGTGCTCCTATATTTTTTCCAAGCTGACTGATCTTGCCATCCTTCACCAGCACATCTGTATTCTGAAGTGTACCCTTTGTTATGGTGAGTACCGTTGCGTTTTTGATCAGCAAGTTTCCACGTTCCTGTGCCAGTGTAACCTGTACAGCCAGCATTATAATTAACAGTATCTTTTTCATTCGTGCTGGTATATTAATTTTTAAGCTGTGGTTTCTTCTTTCCTTCCACCGGTAGACTTTCGTTCTGTCCAAAAGTAGCGTTGCCTTTAAAGGTAGTCCCTTCTACGACAGCATCTACAGTAATTTTAAATGCGTTGCCTCCTTCCGTCATGGTAAATATGAACTTCAGCTTGTTACCATCAAGTGAGATCTCATCAAAGGTGATAGCCTGCGGGAAACGATTACCGGAAATTTTACCGGTATATTTATCGCCTTCCTTTTTAATGGTAATAACCGATTCACTTTTACCTTGCGGTGTTTCAGAAGTGATGTCCCATTCGCCCTCTATCTCAACCTTGGCATCTTTCTTCGGCTCAGAAGTCTCCATTTTATAAAGTATACCTTCCACAAATACATACTTTACTTTTGATTTCTCATCAAAGTACGGCTTACGACTGATGACGAGGTTGGCAATCTTACCGGCATCAACAGAACCTAAACGATCGCTTAATCCCAGCAGCTGTGCCGGTGTTGTTGTTAATGCAGCAAGCGCCTGATCTTCGGTTAAACCTGCCTTGATGATTCTGCGAAGGTTTGCCTGTATATCTTTTGTTTTTACCGACAACGTTGAGAAACCAAACGGTATACCCGCCTGCTGAAAGGTTAACGCCTGCCCCACATACTTTGCTGCAAATTCTGCTTTGCGTTTATCGAGCGCTTCTTTCTCGGCATCGGTCATGGACTTTGGCGCATCCTTTTTACCATCTTTCTTTTCCTCTTTTTTCTCTTCAGGTAAATCGAGACTCAGAAAAACTTTTATTCCGGATGTCTTGATCTTGCCGGTAACATCCCACCCTTCTTTTACATCTGCAACGATGAGCGAGAACCCTAAATCTTTTTGCAGGGTAAGAATGCGATGTATATCCCACACTCTCTCCGCCTTGAATAATACCGGTATACGTTTGTCAATTACCGGGTAGAACGATTCAAGCAATTGACTCGAACCAGGACGTTCAATGCCTGCGCGATTCGATGCATATACCGATGCATACGTTTTCTGCTGTGATGCCTGTTTATATAGTTCACGCCATTTCGCAATGACAGCCATGGTGGTGGCCGGATACATTCGTTCTGCCGGAGTAAGTTCAGAGTATAATGATGATTGAGACTGCAGTACCATATCATCAGCCGATTTACCTGTAAGATCCACAATAGCGCCACTTCCCGGAAGCATGCCTCCGTGCGGTACAACCTGCGTAGTTGTAAAACCGATAGCACGCAATTCTTCAATCGCCTTGTCGGAAGGATTTATATAGTTACGCACATCGATCTGTGGTGTAATGCCTGCACGATCGGGCGGAGGATTCCCCGGATCTTTTACACGATCTCTGTTTTCTTCGCGCTTGGTAACACCGGTGCGCGACAAGCCATCGATGAACCCGGCATATACATATAAACTATCGGACTTGATAATGATTGCCTCAGCCGGTATAGGTATATTTTTGCCAACAGCCTTGATCAGACCATCTTTGATAACAAGCGTGCCCATATCAATTTTTCTGCCGGGGGCCTGTATAATATTTACATTGGTGAATGCATACGTTCGTGTAACCGGTGGGAGTTCGCGTTCGTCCTGTGCGCGAAGCAACAGCGGCACGAATAGCAAACTTAACAGCAGATATACTCTGCCAGAAGAGCAGTTCTTCATGTATAATTCAGGTTTTGGTACTACGGCAATAAAATAGGTTTTTGCGGCAAGATCAAACCGCTCAAGGAAAAACAGGAAGTATAGTAAAACGAAAAGAAATTGAGGGGACCGACAGACTTTGTTAACCTACACGTTTGGCTTTATAGCCTTCTTTCTGGAGGATCTGTACCACTTTATCGCGAACATCGCCTTGTATGAGAATCTCTCCGTCTTTGGCAGAACCGCCCACACCGCATTTAGTCTTGATCGTTTTGGTGAGCGTGTCCAAATCACCGGCGCTTCCTACGAAACCGGAAACCAGCGTAACCTGCTTGCCGGCACGTCCGCTTTTATCGAGCGACACTTTCAGGTTCTGTTGTTGTGGCGGAAGCGTTTCTGCTTCTTCATTCTGTTGATAGCTATATTCAAAATCGGATGATGTTGAGTATACCACGCCATCCCGCTTTTTCCAATCGTTCTTTTTACTCATAGCTCACAAAATTAAGTATAAATTAATGATCAGCAGAATGCCGCATACAATACTGGCGTTGAAGTAATATTCCGTGTTGTGGCGTCTGAGCAAACCGGTTAGTGCGGTTGCAAAAAGTACAGCCGGGAAAAGTGCCATCGCTCCGTATACATATCCGAGTGGCACCGTGCGATCACCATTCTTGATCGACATCACCGTGCCGTATACCAATGTCTTTTTATACTCAATGGCTTTCCCGATGTCCAGCGGGCCACCCACTTCAAAACCATATATCCGGATCTTCTTGCCCGACTCCATGATCATCACACTGTGACTATATCCGCCCTTTCGGCCGTGCACATTGTAGCCGTTTACAATCTTTTCCGTCTTGGTTTTATAGGGCAATATATAGTCTGTTGCAAAAAGTATAGTTACTGCGAGTCCTGCCCAGCAAAGCCATTGCACGTAGGGCAGGTAAGTATGCATGAGTTCGAGTATACGCTGGCGTTCGCTTTTGTGGTAGACTGGCGGACGTCTTTTGCGGTAAGCAGGATCACGATGTATAGGCTCTGCCTGTTCGCGCACGACCAATGCTGTAAACGGAGTCTGGCGTTTCAGATCATACTCTACTTTTTTATGCGGATCGCTCAATACATCATATGCCTCTGCGATCTCCTTGAACAACGCTTCTGCTTTCGGATCAGGGTTCTTATCAGGATGATACTGAACCGCGAGCCTGCGATACGCACGTTTTATATCAGCCCCCTGGGCAGAGTGATGCACGCCCAGTATTTGGTAATAATCCTTCATCGGTCTTTTATTCTAAAAACGAATTTCAATCCAGACCACACATCATCTACAGCACACACCTTAACGTCAACCAGCCCCGCCTCAAGTCCTACAGCACGAATTATATTCTCATCAAGATCTGTATGTACTCCTGAAGATTTCTTTGGCCACGACACCCACAGCATTCCATCTTTCTTAAGATGCTTTTTGCTCCGCACAAATTCCTTCTCAAAAATACTGCGATCTTTCACAAACACATGGATGAAATCAAGTTCTCCTGTTAGTGTTTGTCTGATCTCCACATCTTCCGGCAACGGCTCCAGCCACGACCAGTAGCCCTCCGGTTGTTTTTGTGCAAACATACAAAAGCCGGGCTTTATACCGAGCTTCTTTACGAGTGGAGTTGCGGAATAGCCAGCCATCTGCTTTTGTATAATTCCGGATAAAATACAGATAAAAATTCAAATCAGAATTACCGGCAAAAAAAAGCCACCTGCTTCGAGGTGGCTCTCCTTTGTTAGGTATGTATAACGGAATTAGTTGTTTCCGAGTTTCTCCATTTCTTTTTCGAAAGTCTCTTTAAACTTCTCGTAATCATAATCGATTTTGAGACGCTCATCTTTGGAAAGGCGTTCGTTGTACGTTGCTACCAACTCATCAGCCGAAAGCTCAATGGCAATATAGGTTTTGTAGTTTCCGGTTTCGGTCTTCATCAGTTTTTCGCAAATGGTTTTAAGACCGGTGAGTTTCTGATCTACGATCTCGCGGTTCAGTTGTTCGAAGCGTTCTTCCACTTCTTCCTTGTTATTCATTTCGCGAGAGTTCGTATAGTTATCCGTAACTGCTTTTACAGTAGTTTGTATACTGGCAGCCAGTTCAGCACGTGCGTTCGCGAGCGCTTTCTTTTTAGACGTTACCTGGTCCATGCTTTCACCAATCGAGTTGGCGCGGAAAAATTTATTCGTAGTAAAATAGTCTGAACCTGAGCAGGGAACGATAACTTCTTTCTCGCCCGTTGGAGCTTTCTTCTCTTTGCTTTTGCAGCCAACCACAAATGCTCCGGCCAGGGCAAGGAATACAAAAGCAGAATAGGTAATTTTCTTCATAATCAATCGAAATTTTAGTGACAAGTTATAGTACGCAAATCAAATACCAAATTGAAAAGTAAGTCTTTCGATGACGGTGTACTATTGAAGTACAGTATTCAATAATTCACTCATCCGTTCTTTTTCCAGGGTCTCTAGGGATTTGTTATAGGCATCGATGCTGGATTTATCATAATCAAGACCGTAGCCCTTGATCCGATCCAGTGTACCGGCATATATCTCCTTCCCTTCTTTAACAGCCGTTACTTTAATGATACTGGTTAGGTAGGTAACGTAAATGCTGCCGGTAACAGATCCTTTTTCAGAATCCGCCTTCACATCAAACCAGAGATCAGCATTGCGTTTATCTTCTGTAAACTCAAAGCCGTTGTTCGCAAGGAGATTGCGAAGCTTGTTACTGATCTGAAAGTTTGCTTTGTTCTGCCCGAAACTCTTTTCATCGGCCGTCATAAAAACTACGGGGCGTTGCACCTTCAGTGTTACCTGCGCGCGCGGCACATTAAGTGTAGCTGCGATGAGTTTATATACCGGCGATCCGCTGGTGCCACTCATAGCATCTATATCTACCTTAATGCCCACCGTTTGTTCCAACTCTTTCGAGCTGATCTTGTTCATCAGGATTTTGCTTTGTCCTTTCTCATCTGTTTTATAGTTCGGAAAAACATCTCCGGCACCTTTTTCAAACGCGGCATATAGCGGCAGATTTATAGCGGCTTTATTCAAATCCTTATAGGTGGCTTTCGCGATAACGGTTTGTGAGCTCTGGTTAATTCTCCGGTTCAGCTCTATTGTGGTCGGATCAACGCGAACGTTTATCTTATCAAGCACATTCTGAATGGAAGCATATATTTCATTTACAAGCAACACTTCTTTGCCATCTATGGTAGCACGAATGGCTTCTCCTAAATATTTTTCGATGCTGCGAAATGCCTGGAAGTAATACGTTACAGATTGCAGACGCTCACCATCTTTCTCGGCTTGTCTCGCCTTCTGGAGATAATCGGTGGCCAGTAATGTAGCATTTCGTTTCTGTTCTTCTTTTATCTGGCGGTATCGGGCAATCGACAGTCTATAGTATACCCAGTAGTTTGCTTCATCTTCCCAGGCATCTACCAGTTCAAACTCTTCTATCTCATCGGCCGTGGTGGTCTTGATGATCTGCTCATACTGTTCGGTAAATTTTTTATCAGCCTCAAACTGGCTCAGCACCGAAGTACTGGACACATTCACTTTTATATCCGACACGAGGTCGTCAAGCGCACTTTTCTTGGCAGCCTGTATATAGTTGTTGGAGCCATCTTTTTTACTGTGACCGATGCCGGTATAATAGCCATCCTGGTAAGGTTCAGTACGCAGCCAGGCCGGCTTTAGTGACTCAGGATCTGGCGGCTGCACCTTAGGACTGCAGGCGGAAATTATTAAGAGTAGCGTAAAAAGTCGTTTCACAAAATAACCTTAAGCAGTTGAGCGTTTGAGCTATTGCCACATCCGTGCCAATTTCTCGTCCGGACAAATCTACACGGGAAAGGGGTCGGAAATGTTTGGCGAATACTATTTTTTTTAACTTTATCGTAAATCCGATAGATATGAAAAAGGTGATTGGAGGAATTATGCTGATGGGAAGTCTGGTTGCCTGCCAGGACAACGAAACAACGGGCGACAAAGATTTTACCGGCAATGAAACGGTTTATGCACTGACTGCGGGTTCGGAATATGATGTAGACGGAACTGTGACACTGAAAGAAAAGAAGGACGGCAGCACGGTGGTGATCGTAGCGCTTTCAGGAACGGAGGGCAGCGCAGAGCACCCTGTACATATACACCTGGGTGATATCTCTGCTCCGGGTGCGGATGTATACGCTTTATTGAATCCTGTCGTGGGAAGCGCGGGAACAAGTGAAACAATACTTACCAAAGTAGCCGATGAGTCGGCCATAACATACAAGCAACTGGTAGCACTCGATGCCTGCATGAAAGTACACCTGGCTGCTACCGGTGAAAGTAAAGATATTATTCTGGCAGGCGGCAACATCGGTAGTGCTGTAACCAAAGCTTCTTCTTCCGGCCGTGTCGCTTTCGGAGTATGCAAGAGCGAATAAAATGAAATTCTGATCTATATATAGTCCGCTATATATAAAAGCCGTTCTGTAATCTTATGGAACGGCTTTTTTGTTTTTACATCAGGCGTTGATCACATCGTGCAACTGGTCATTCTTATTCCGCAGATCGATACCGCCTTCGAGATATGATTTGAGATTGGCGAGATAGAACGTCCAGCCCTGCATGCAGCCGAGATGATAATTTACTCTTCCTTCCTCGGTAAGCGGTATATTACTCTGCGTGAGTACGCATACGGTCTCCTCGTGTTCTTCCTTCACGTGAACGTTCACGATGCATCCACCGGAGAATGTAAACTGAAATGAATCTGTTCCATTAGCCTGCAATACTTTTCCATATTCTACTGTCTCATCGCCATAACCGAACCACAACCAGGTATAGGTGTCGCCTGCCTGCACATTGGTGTGTGCTTCACGCGGAGTACCATCAGGTTTTACAAAGGCAGCTAGTCGTAGAAACCATTCTTCAAGTCCCTGTTGAGTTGCCCAACTGTTGTATATAGACTTTGCATCAGTCTTGATGCTTATGCGTTTGGTAAACGTACTCCAGTCGTATTGCATACAATAATTTTTTATATACCGGTAACCATATTAATACTTCCCACAAGATGAGACAAAAAATATTATCCCGCAGATTGCGACTTACACGGATGCACAACCTGCAGGATAAATCCTCCAAACTATTTATACTTCTTCCAATACCTGTAACGACCTGGCGAGCTTCTGTTGTAATTCAAAAGACACTGGCACAAAATCAGCGAAGCGTTGTGTAAAGCTGGCGCGACCTTGCGAGAGTGATCGCAATGTAGTGGAGTATTTATCCAACTCCGCCAGCGGCACACGCGCTTTTATTACCTGGTAATTTCCTTTACTATCCATACCCATGATTAATGCCCTGCGGGTTTGCAGATCGCCCATCACCTCGCCCATTACTTCTTCGGGTAACATAATTTCAACATCGTATACCGGCTCCAGCAACTGTGGTTCGGCTTTCAGGAATGCATCTTTAAATGCCATCATCCCTGCTATCTTGAAAGATATATCATTGGAATCTACCGGGTGCATTTTACCATCGTATACCATTACCCGTACATCGCGAACATACGATCCGGTAATCGGGCCTTCTTCCATTTTCTCCATAACACCTTTGAGTATAGAAGGTATAAATCGGGCATCAATCACACCGCCTACTATACAATTATAGAATACAAGTTTACCGCCCCACTCGAGGTCGAGTACTTCTTTACCCCGCACACTATATTCAGTCGGGTCGGGCATGCCTTCTATATAGGGCTCTATCTTGAGATGTACTTCGCCAAACTGCCCTGCCCCACCCGATTGTTTTTTATGTCGATAACTGGAGGTTGCACTTTTACGAATTGTCTCACGATATGATATTCGCGGACTTTCAAAATTAACATGAAGCTTATATACATTTTCCAAAAACCATTTACATACAGCCAGGTGTAGTTCACCTTGTCCGGATACAATTAACTGCCGAAGTTCTTTGGAGAAAGCCACTTCAATGGTTGGATCTTCCTGGTGAATCTTCTGCAATACTTCGCCGATCTTCTCATCATCATTTTTACTCAAGGCAATTACTGCAGTGCGAATACGAGGCTCTGGGAATTCAATGGGTTCTATGGTAACATCAAATCCTTTTGCGTGCAGTGTTTGATTGGTAAAGGTATCTTTCAGTTTTAGTGTAGCGCCTATATCTCCGGCTACTAACTTATCTACCGGTGTGCGGCTCTTTCCATCCATAATGAAGAGCTGATGTATACGTTCTGTAGCACCCGTCTGACTGTTGATAAGTTCTGAGTTTGTATTTACTTCTCCCGATATAACTTTAAAGAACGACAGCTTGCCGAGGTTCGGCTCTATATGTGACTTGAATATAAACAACACCGTAGGTTGTGCCGGATCAAAGGTAAGATCTTTACCATCTATAGTACGTTCGGGTGTGGCTTCACACGGGCATGGTGCTACGTTATCAATAAAGCCCATCATTCTGCCACTGCCCATGTTTCGTTTGGCCGACATTACAAATACCGGAAATACATCATGATGAATCATTCCGAGTTTCAATCCTTCACGCATTTCATCTTCATCGAGCGTACCTTTCTCAAAATATTTTTCCATCAGCTTCTCATCATTCTCCGCTGCCTTTTCTACCAACACATTGTGCAACGCCGTAGCGCGTTCTTTCTCTTCATCTGGTATAGGAAGTTTCTGCGGCTTGCCTCCCTCGGGCGGAAATGTATACATGACCATGCGCAGCAGATCGATGATGGCACGAAAACTTTCTCCTTGTGTTACGGGGTATTGCATTTGTGTAACAGCGCTGCCGAAGCGCTCGCGCAGACTGACAAG
>CAMLLI010000084.1 GCA_946480685.1 uncultured Flammeovirgaceae bacterium
TTCAGTAATGGCAGGTATGTATGCGGTATACCACGGAGCTGAAGGATTGAAGAAAATAGCAGGTCGTATACATGCGCTTGCCAAATCACTTGACGCTGGTCTGAAGACACTTGGCTATAAGCAAGTAAACGAAAATTACTTCGATACATTAAAGATTGCCGTAAGCGACAAGAAAGCTGTAGAACGTGAGGCTATAAAACGCGAAATCAACTTCCGTTACTTTGCCGATAACCACGTTGGTATTTCACTCGATGAGACTACATCTACTGAAGATGTAAAGAACATTCTTGAAATATTCGCTGCCGCGGAAAATAAAAAAGCAGCCAGCATTACTTTCAACGGACAGGCTATTGGCTGGCCAGCTGCCCTCATTCGCAAATCTACATTCCTCACGCATCCTGTTTTCAACACGCATCATTCGGAGCACGAGATGCTGCGCTATATCAAGCGCCTGGAGAATAAAGATCTTTCAATGGTACACTCCATGATTTCATTGGGATCATGCACCATGAAACTGAATGCTACTGCTGAAATGATTCCGGTAACATGGCCTGAGTTTGGAAATATACATCCGTTCGCTCCGGCTGATCAGGCACAAGGTTATGCAGAGCTTACTACCAACCTCGAAAACTGGTTAAAAGAAATAACAGGGTTTACAGGTGTATCACTTCAACCAAACAGTGGTGCACAAGGTGAATATGCAGGCCTGATGGTAATTCGTGCGTATCATGAAGATCGTAATGAAGGACACAGAACTATATCGTTGATTCCTGCTTCAGCTCACGGAACAAATCCTGCAAGCGCAGTAATGGCGGGTATGGATGTAGTGGTAGTGAAGTCTGATGAAGAAGGCAAGATTGATGTTGCTGATCTGAAAGCAAAAGCAGAACAGTATAAAGATAAACTGTCGTGTCTCATGGTAACGTATCCTTCTACACACGGTGTGTTTGAAGAATCGATCATCGAGATTTGCGAGACCATTCATAAAAATGGCGGACTGGTATATATGGATGGTGCCAACATGAATGCGCAGGTAGGCCTTACTTCACCGGCAACGATCGGTGCCGATGTTTGCCACCTGAACCTGCACAAAACATTCTGTATACCACACGGTGGTGGTGGCCCTGGTATGGGTCCTATCTGCTGCAACGATAAGCTGAAACCATATTTACCTGGCCACGCCGTTGTAAAGACTGGTGGTGCGAAAGCCATTCACGCGGTATCGGCAGCACCTTGGGGAAGTGCCAGTATATTAACGATATCATATGCCTATATCGCGATGATGGGTGGCGATGGTCTTACGAACGCTACCAGGTATGCTATACTCAACGCAAACTATATCAAGAATCGCCTGGAAGGACACTTCAAGATATTATATACCGGCACCAACGGACGTTGCGCACACGAGATGATTGTAGATTGCCGCGACTTCAAAAAAGCAGGTATAGAAGTAGAAGATATAGCGAAACGTTTAATGGACTATGGGTTCCACGCTCCTACGGTTTCTTTCCCGGTAGCTGGTACATTGATGATCGAACCAACCGAGAGCGAGCCGAAAGAAGAACTCGATCGCTTTGTGGATGCGCTCATCGAAATACGCAACGAGATCCGTGAAGTGGAAGAAGGTAAAGCTGACAAAGAACAAAACGTATTGAAACTTGCGCCACATACGGCTGCCGTTATTACTGCAGATGAATGGACAAGACCGTATAGCAGAAGTAAAGCGGCTTATCCGCTTCCGTATGTACGCGAGAATAAATTCTGGCCAAGTGTAAGTCGTGTAGACAATGCGTATGGCGACCGCAACCTGGTGTGCAGTTGCTTGCCGATAGAAGAATATACTTCGAAAGAAGAATCAGTTACAGCATAATTGAATCACATTTTAAAGTCCCTTTTGTAAATCTGCAAAAGGGACTTTTTCGTTTTAATCATGTACTGTGCAGCGATAAAACATGGCACAGTTTTCTCGTTGTATCTTTATTGAACAATGGTCGCAGATGCACTCAGACATTCTCGCGACATAATTGCAGACGCTATGAAATTATCACGAACATTATATAAAAGCTTCTTCGTAACCCTTGTCTTTTATGTAATCACATTCTCAGGCTTCAGCCAGAAGACCAGTACTTATAAAGGCTTCCCTTCACTGGTGTGGCCCAAGCTATATAACATCAAGTTTGAAAAAACACAAGACCGGCTAGGCGATGTAGATAAACCTATATTTACCGAGGCCGTAAAGGCATTGAGTGGAAAAAAAGTTACGCTGCCAGGCTATATGGTTCCATTTGAAAATGGTATTAAAGGCAACCACTTCATGCTATCATCACTTCCGTTGAATGCATGTTTCTTCTGTGGTGTTGGCGGGCCTGAAACCGTTGTTGAAGTATTCACCACAAAATCGGTAACCTATACCGAGAAGCCCATTGAAATACAAGGCACCCTGATGCTGAATGATCGCAATCCCGACCAGATGATCTATATTCTGGAGAATGCCGTGATACTCGGAGAAGTAGGATTATAATATCAACCCTAAGACAAAGCGTTATGAAAAAACTCCTCTCACTTTCAGTAACGATCTTTACTCTCCTGCTGGCGCAAGCGCAGGAATTCCCAAATAAAAATTTACAATCGCTGGTGGATGCCGAGCGTGCATTTGCCCGCATGGCAAAAGAGAAAAATACGCGCGATGCTTTTCTCGCGAATCTTATTGATGAATCTATATCTTTCTCGCCTGGTATAACAAAAGCAAAACCCTTCTGGGAAAAATCACAGGCTGGCACCGACTGGCTATACTGGCAACCGGTATATGCGGACATTTCAACCGCAGGAGATTTCGGCTATACGACAGGACCCTGGAGCTACAGCAAGAGTAAAAAAGAAACACCAACAGCCTTTGGCGAGTATATAACCGTTTGGAGAAAACAAGCTGATGGCAAATGGAAAATCTTAATCGATGCCGGCATCAGTCATAACACCTATACTGTTGACGGCCATCCGGTAACAACATCAGGTATACCTTCACAACCATCGAAGACCTCAACCCAAAATTTTAAGGATGAATTAGCTGCAATTGAGGAGAGCTTTATAAAAGAAGCACCAACCGATATACTGAAAGCGTATACACATCATGCATCGCCTGAGTTAAAATTTTTCAGGCAGAATAAATTTCCATCCACCTCGGTAGAAGAAGTATGCAAGACTTCTGATGTTCTCAACTTTACTCCGGCCGAAACAGTCGTATCTTCTTCCGGTGATATGGGTTTTACCTATGGCACTGTAAATATAGTGAAGCAGGATGCGGGCCAGCAGAAGACAAACAACGCCAACTATCTTCGTGTATGGAAGAAGGAGAATGGTGTATGGAAGATTGTTGCCGACATGATTACATAATCTTCCGCGCAGTTACTATATAGTTTCGAATCGGCTATCAAACAAAATCCTCACGACTATTACAGCGTGAGGATTTTTATTTTCTGTCGAATGGTAATCCCTTGTATATATATATCTATACTAAGATCACAAACCGTACTTATCAATCAGGTATATCAGCGAAGCCATGGAAGCTGCACCGAGTTCAAGTTCGCGTTTGCTTACTTTATCAATGGTATCTTCCTGCGTGTGATGATAATCAAAGTAACGTTGCGAGTCTGGCAGAAACCCGATGATCGGTACACCTTGCGTTTGCAGCGGCCCTATATCTGCACCTCCACCTTCGTGCGAAAAATCATACAAGCCATAAGGCTCCAGCAAAGGCTTCCAGCTTTTTATTTTATTACGCACCGCTTCGGATGCAGTCATGGTAAAGCCTCGCGGAGTAAAGCCTCCGTCATCCGACTCCATTGCCGCTATATGTTTTTCTTTTTTAAGTTCTGCCTGTCGCGCATACTCAAGTCCGCCACGCAAACCGTTCTCTTCATTCATAAACAACACTACACGTATAGTATGTTTCGGTTTATAGCCGATCATTTTAAAAAGTCTGATCACTTCCATCGACTGTACACAACCTGCGCCATCATCATGTGCACCTTGCGCGAGATCCCACGAATCGAGGTGGCCACCGACAACTATAATTTCATTGGGAAACTCCGAACCCACAAGCTCTGCCACCACATTATAAGATGGAGCATCGGGTAAAGTCTCGCAGTGTGTCTCAAAGTAAAACTGAGCATCTTTTTCTTCCTTCAATATTTTACTAAGAAGATCGGCATGTTTTGTACTGATCGCTATAGCCGGCAGCTTCGCTATATTTGGTGTATAGCGCAAACCTCCTGTATGCGGGTAGTCTTCCTGGTTTAATCCCATCGAACGAACAATCACACCGACTGCACCATACTTAGCGGCTTCAGATGGGCCGAGCGCGCGCTGTTCAACGGCACCGCCATACGCCTCGAACGTGTTGATTTTTGTAGGATCCATCGGGCGGTTGAAGAATACAATTTTACCCTTCACATTTTTTTCACCGAGTTGTTTCAGTTCATCAAACGTCTTTACTTCAACAACGCTTCCGGTGACACCGGCAGGGCCTGTGCCTACAGACATACCAAGTGCGCATACATTCATTTCCACAACGCCACGTTTTTTAGAGTTGATTACGCGGCCAATTTCTTTTTGCCCGCGAACCCAATGCGGTACCATAACGGGTTGAAGGAAAACTGAGTCAGCAAAATTATCCAACTCATGTCGCCCCCACTCTACCGCAGCAGCCGCTCCGGGCGAACCACTCAGGCGTGCACCAATGTGTGTTGTGAGATACTCCAGCATCTGGTAACTTTTACCACGGGCGAGTTCTTCATTATATATCTGACGGATCGCAGACTCGTCTGACGATTGCGAAAACACATGGCCGGAAACTCCGATCATGAAGAGGAAGGATAGCAATAAGCGCATATATAGTTTATAACAAAATTGCAGATTTCAGAATATACATGTGATGGTTAGGATCTTTGTCGTTGAGTACAAGCGTTCCTTCCATCACGATCTGTTTCGTGGTAAACTTTACTTTGTCAGCAGCATCAACCTCCACAACCGTCTCGGGCCCTGCAGCACCGCAGAAGTAACAAAGATTAAAAGGTAAAGATGAAAGCATAAATTTTCCCTGTCCTCCTAACTCTTCCAGCGGAATGATATACCCTTTCAGGCGGACCTTCTTTCCATGAAAAGTTTTAAGATGTTTGCTGAACACCGGCACCTCAACGTCATATCCGTTTTTGTCCTTTTTATTTTCGAATCCCACTTGTGCCAACACCTGCCAGAAGTTCTGCTCCTGCGCAAAGGCCACCGGACTTATCCATAGCAAACCGATCAGGAAATACTTTTTCATTTCGCTTCAAGTATAGTCATAAGTTTTGATCGTGCGTATACCGCCTGTGTTTTTGAACCGATTATTCTGCTAAATCGTTTTAGATACACCATACAACTTGCTAAGCCCCTTGTAAACACCGTACTTTCGAAAACAAACTACACCGGTATGGCTTTTCTATTTGAATCTTTTGAAAGCTGGAAGAACTATAGCAATGAACACAACATGTCGCTGCACCAGATTGTGCTTGAATATGAGCAAACACAAAAAGGAAGAAGTGAACAGGAAACACTGGACGGTTTAGCGCAGGCATGGCAGGTGATGAAAGAAGCCGTGCGCACGGGGCTTGAAGAAGATATGACCTCGCGTTCGGGCATGATCAACAACGGTGCGAAGAAAGTATATAATTACCCGACTCCTGTACTTTCAAAAGAATTTCAACAGCTTATATCGCGGGCACTGGCAGCGAAGGAAGTTAACTCATGCATGGGCCGTATCGTAGCAGCACCTACAGCCGGAGCGAGTGGTATAATGCCCGGTGTATTATATACCCTACAGGATATCCACCACATTGAAGACAAAAAAATTCTGGAGGCGATGCTTATTGCTGCTGGTATAGCTTTGATTATGGAACAACGCGCATCCATTGCCGGTGCTGTAGGCGGGTGTCAGGCCGAAACCGGAACAGCCGCTGCAATGGGTTCAGGGGCTATAGTATATTGTTTGGGAGGCGACACGAACCAAATCTTTAACGCAGTTGCTATAACGGTGCAATGTATGTTAGGACTTGTGTGCGATCCCGTTGCCGGTTTGGTAGAAGTACCCTGTGTTGTACGCAACGCAAGTGCCGCTGCTATAGCAAACAGTTCTGCACAAATAGCATTGGCCAACGTAAGCAGTGTTATACCGGTAGATGAAGTGATAGAGGCCATGGGTGAAATTGGCTCGAGCATGGAGACTCGTTATAAGGAAACGGCACTGGGCGGATTAGCGGCTACTAAAACCGGACAGGCCATTGCAAAGAAAGTACTCATCCACACCATCGAGATGTTGCCGGATGAAGATACCAAATCATAACACGAGGAATATACTATATCTGAGATTGCACCACGCGCTTTAATTCAAATCCATTCGGGAATGATTTATCGTAATAAAAGCTGATGCCCAGTGCCTTGAACTTATCAGCAGCTTCGCTAAAGAGAATTCTGTCAAGTGGCTGAGAAATTACTTTCCGGATAATAACGGCACGAATACTTTCCGGAAACTTCAGCGATGTGCTCAGGTATATCTTCAGATCATTCTGGGTATTATCACCAATCAGAATGAATTTCTTATCCGGGAAGAAGCGAAGTAATTTTTCGAGTGTCGTGAGTTTATGAACATCGCGCTTCAGTATATCTTTCCTTCTGAACACATCGCGCAGATGCCGCATCTGCTTGAGGAAAAGCGGACCTCTCGGAAAATTGTTATTTCGGAGAAATCGGTATATAAGCGGGTATAAATTCTGCTCGCTGTTAGAAAGGTAAAAAGGTTCTGTGCCCGTGTCAGCAAAATCATGAATCACTTTCATCATCTCCTTAACAGCCTTGCGTTTTTCAACGGATGTAAACAGAAGCGTTCTGAACTTTAAAAGTTTATTGGAGATGTGCGAATGGAGAAGTGTATCATCAATATCCGATACAATTATTTCGGACGACTGCACAGTATGAACCGTACGGGTATATAGTCCCTCAACAAGTTCAACAGATTGCCCGTTGATGAGTTTGATTGATGTGAGCTCACGAACTGCGGCCGCATTGTTTACTTCTAAAAAGAAAGAACCTGCTTCATCCGTTATAGTTTTATAGGTACCGCTATCAAATTCCAATTCAATCGCTTCGTGATCAAAAAAACGCGTACGGTATAAAGCAAGTATGGAACGAAATGTTTTTCGTCTTCCGTAATTCTTGAAACTGAAATCGCGCAGTGATGAATACGTGAGCTGCCCGATGGCTATCATCGACTTGCCATTGGACAGTGCGTAAAAACTTAACAATATCGGTGCGGTTCTACTCACGCGCTACGGGGTTACTATACGCAGATACGATGAGAGTATATCGATGTGCAGGTGATCGATCTCGCCCATATACTCTCCGTCAACCTGGAAGTCTACTTTTTTATCGATCGTAATTTCGGCTTCCGTGCAACTGATCACATCGGAGAACATATCCTTATCTATAAATACATTGAACTTGGTAAGTCCTGCCTTGATCGCTGCATCCAGCGCAACACGCTCCACATTCACGATTTCAAACTTTCCATCCGACACGGAGCCTTGCGATATATGTATACCGGTGCCGTACATGTGTGCATTGGCAATGGCAACCATGTAGCCTTCCTTATGATATATACCTTCCGGGGTTTTAACGGTATAGTTTAGCAACGGGCTTTCCTTGATCGACTGAAGTAAAAATTTCATATAGCCGATCATGCCGCTGCCGCCCTCTTCAATATAGCGTTTTACCATGCGCGCGTTAATACCTATATCTGCCAGGTGTGTGCAATAATGTTTTTGATCGAATCGCAGTATATCCAACGGTCGGATATTTTTGCCTGTCATGCTTAGCTCGACAGCATCTTCAATCCGGGAAGGAATTTGCAAAGCAGTAGCCAGTCCGTTTGCAGAGCCCAGCGGTAATATAGCCATGGGAATATTTTTCCCCATGAGTACACGTGCTACCAGCTGAACTGTTCCATCACCTCCACCAGCTACTACGCGATCGGGTTTAAAATCTTCGATGTGTTCCA
This sequence comes from uncultured Flammeovirgaceae bacterium, assembly GCA_946480685.1. The sequence continues at coordinate 8,087 of CAMLLI010000084.1, forward strand.
GTATAGTTTCCGCATCGTTGTTGCCCGAGGTATAGCAGAACTTAAAATCAGTTTCCGTAGCAACTGCTTTTTCGTGAATACACAAAATAGCTTTATCGTTACTCGTAGCACCTGACACCGGATTTACTATAAACAGGGTTTTCATTCGGTTATTGTTTTTACTTAACCTGTTGATCGGCTTGTAAATATTGTGCCTGCTATACTATTAAAAATCAACGCGTCTATTGAATCGGATCGGGCTTGATAACATCGGGCAACACCTCGTTACCGAAAAAGTATACAGCTCCGCTAAAGATTACAGACCATATAGAGGCACTGATAAACATATACAGGATTAATTTGTTACGCGGAGCTCCGAAGCTGATAGCCAGCAGTGTTCCACCGATGGGTGTTAACAACACCGGAGTAAGTGCGGCAACACCGGGCAGTCCATACTTTTTCCAGATGCCTACAAACCTGCGATTGCGATCTGAAAACTTTTTCCGTTTGGAGAAGAAGCGATCTACAACTTTTGTGCGCAGAAAATCACCAAAGAATGCAAATGCAAATACAACGGTCATCATACCCGCCACGGTTATCAGTATAGTAGTGGCCAGTGTAAGCCCGGCAGCATAACCTCCCAGTGGCCCCAATATAAATTTGAGCATGCTTGAAAAGTAAATGGGTATTGCCTTGAGAATTTCTTCCAACATGGCCTAGGGTGTGTAAGTGTTTATGTGTTTATGTGTCTTCGTTTATATATCAAAGTTTTGTGCCATAGGCGAGGTCTCCGGCATCGCCCAGGCCGGGCACTATATAAAACTGGTCGTTCAGGTTTTCATCGATCGCACAAGTCCAGAGCGAATAAGGTGTATTCATATGTTGTGTTAAAAAACGTATACCTTCCGGTGCCGCTACCAATGATACTATATGTATGTGGCCGGGGGCACCTCTTTTCAAAAGTTGCTTCATTGAATCCATGATGGATTGTCCTGTTGCGAGCATCGGGTCGATCAAAATAACATCACGGCCTTCCAGGTAAGGCGAGGAAACGTAATCCAGTTTTATACTTACCTCGTGCAAGCTCTCTCTTCGGTAGGCACCTACAAATCCTGCCTCTGCCTGATCGAAAAAATTAAGAAAGCCTTGAAAATATGGGAAGCCCGCCCGCAGTATGGTGATCAGCACCGGCTGTTGCTTTATTACATTGACACGTGATTTACCCAATGGTGTTTCAACGATGCGGGTGGTGTATTGAAATTTCTTTGAAACTTCATACGCCATAATTTCTCCTAACCGTTCCATATTCCTGCGAAAGCGCATTCGGTCTTGCTGAAGAGTCTTGTCTCTTAATTCAAGAATGAACTGATTGGCTACCGAGTTTTGCTCGCTGAGGTTAAAAACCATAGATGTCACTTTTTTCTAATCAAAATTTAGGATAAAGTTGCAGAAGAACTATAAACAACGCGAATTAAAAATAGGTTAGGAAGTTGAGAAGCTTGGAAGTCCGATAGTCGGAAAGTCCGGAAGTTTAAAAGCCGGCCGACTCTTCGATTTCAAACTACACTAACTTTCCGACTTCCGGACTTCTAAACTTTCCGACTTCTTTACTATGAAACTCCTCCAGCAACTCTGCGAAATACATGCACCTTCCGGGAATGAAACCCGCATGACGGAATTCTTACTGAACTATATCAAGAAAGAAAAACGGAAGTGGAAAGGTAAACCCACCCTATATTATGGTGACGAATTTCAGGACAACATTATTCT
>CAMLLI010000085.1 GCA_946480685.1 uncultured Flammeovirgaceae bacterium
CCCCCCCCCCCCCCCCCCACCCCTCTTTCCCTACACGACGCTCTTCCGATCTCTTTCGTCTCATATAGTTCAGGACCGTTCTTAAATACCGGATAGCCTACACGCTGGCCGAGCGAATCGCGTTTACCATGTGCCGTAAGTGTACTGTTGGCATAGTCGATCACAATTTCATCCGCTTCCAGTTCAATTTCTCCATATACTATCTTTGCTTCACCGTATAGCCATACCATCTGGTTATCCAAAGTAGCGCGTATAGAATCTCTGGCCGAATAGTTGATCGTAGTTTCTATATCACCTTTGGGTGGTGGCGTGTTCGTGGTATCAGATTTTAGTGTATCGGCTTTTGCAGGAGGAGGAATGGTATCGGGCGGAGTTTGTATGAGTGAATCTGTCTTTAGCTGCAACGTATTACCGGGTGTTTTAACGGTAGGCTCCACCTGCGCATAGGAGGCAATTGATATGATGAAAACAAAAGTAAATATAGAAAGTCGCTGCACAGGTGCTGAGTTGAATGTCAGGGCTTTAGCTTTTAGTGAAAAATTCACATTTTTGCGTAAAGTTATTGCAAATAGATTGAACATTGTAAGGCCTGTGAAGAATATTGGATTAACTGTGCTTCTGATAGCAATAACCTTGCTAAATTCATCGTCTACCTGTTTCCGTACGGACGCCAAGGTAGATGTAGTGGTGATTGATGCCGGCCACGGAGGCAAGGACCCGGGAAATATAGGGAAGCAAGCAAGGGAAAAAGACATAGCACTGAAGCTGGCGTTAAAGCTTGGCGACTATATTGAAAAGAATATGCCGGATGTAAAAGTTATTTACACCCGTAAAGATGACCGTTACCTGGCCCTTGATGAGCGTGCCGAGATCGCCAATAAAAACAAGGCTGACCTTTTTATATGTATCCACGCTAACTCGCACTCCAACACCAAAGCATTTGGTACCGAGACCTTTACCATGGGTATGCACGTGGATGAACGCAATCTGCAGGTAGCCAAGCGTGAGAACTCTGTTATTTTGATGGACGAGAATTATAAGGAACGATATGAAGGTTTCGATCCGAACAGTCCCGAGTCCTATATATTGTTTACACTTACTCAAAGCGCTTACCAGGAAAGCAGTCTTAGCTTTGCGCAGAAAGTTGAAGCACAGTTTAAAAATAAAGTGGGTCGTTTCAGCCGGGGAGTTAAGCAAGCAGGTTTTGTTGTGCTGTGGCGAACCACCATGCCGAGCGTACTGATCGAAGCCGGCTTCCTCTCTAATCCTCCGGAAGAAAAATTCCTAATGACTGGCGATGGCCAGGATTTAATTGCCTCGGGGATTTACCGGGCATTCAAGGAGTATAAAAATGAAGTAGAATCTATAAATTGATGACCCAAACGGTTATTCTGAAATAAACAACTTTCACAACCTCTACATGAAATTATCCAAAGAATTTAAGGTGGGCCTTTTTATGGTATTAGCCCTCGCGTTGCTGTATTTCGGATTTAACTTTCTAAAAGGCATCGACTTTTTTTCAACCACCAATAAATACTATGCGATCTACCAGAATGTAGATAAGCTTACGGAGTCTAACCAGATATTTTTAAATGGTTATGCAGTTGGTCGTGTCAGCAACATTGAAATTCAACAGAGCCGGGATCGCGTTATTGTTGAACTTGATATTGATTCAGATATCATCCTTACAGATTCATCGATCGCGATGCTGAATGGAGAAATTCTTGGCGGACGTTTTATTCAACTGGATGTTCGCAAGGGTGGTAAAGTCCTTGATCCAAAAGATACCATGCGTTCTGAAGTGGCGAAAGGTATTATGGACTTCATTACTCAAAATGCACAGCCGGTGGCTTCCAGTCTTACTACAACTTTAGAGAAAGTGAATGAGTTGCTTGAAAACCTATCGGGAAACAGCAAACGCCTGGATACATTGTTTACCGGCCTGCAGTCAACGCCACGGCTACTGAACACAACACTCACTACGGCCAACACGAACATCAACGACCTCGGTGCAAACTTCAAGACGGTAGCAACTAACCTGAATGGTACGCTCGAGGAATTGAAACCTACTATTGCTAACCTCCATGTAGTATCGGATTCTTTAAAGATGATGCAGCTGAACGGTACTGTAAAGAAAGCACAACAAAGTCTCACCAAACTTAATGAGACATTGGCCCGCCTTAACAAAGGCGATAACACGATGAGCAAACTCTTAACAGAAGATACACTCTATGTTAACCTGAACAAGATGCTACAGTCGATCGATTCGCTGGCCAAACATTTCAATAATAATCCGCGTCACTTCCTGTCACCGCTCGGCAAAAGCAACAAGAAAATCGAAAAGGAATTGTCACGCCAGCGCAAGAGTAACTAACAGCACAGTGGCTATATCAATAGCCTTCGTTGCGAAGACCTTATATTTTAGCATCGCATTATAATAGCCATAGTCTATACCATATAGACTATGGACTATTTCAGTATTTTTCCAATCTTTAGGTCTTTCATTATCTTCAATTCAATCATCATTCAGCATGGCGCGCGATCTTGAATTCAACAAAAACGAAGATCAGTTTAAGCAGCTCATTTATCAGCTTCAATCAAAAGCAAAGAAGACCAAGCTTGGCGGAGGCGAGAAAAAAATTGATGAGCAGCATCAACGCGGAAAACTTACCGCTCGTGAACGTATCGAATACCTAACAGACGAGGGTTCATCGTTCGTTGAGATCGGATTGTTTACCGGAGATGGTATGTATAAAGAGCAAGGCGGCTGCCCGTCAGGAGGTGTTGTTGCCGGACTTGGCTATATCCACGGCAGGCTTACCATGATTGTTGCGAATGATGCTACCGTAAAAGCTGGCGCATGGTTCCCGATCACGGCCAAGAAAAATCTGCGTGCGCAGGAGATCGCCATGGAGAATCATCTTCCTATAGTATATCTCGTGGACAGTGCCGGTGTATTTCTGCCGATGCAGGATGAAATCTTCCCCGATAAAGAACATTTCGGACGACAGTTCCGAAACAACGCAAAGATGTCAGCGATGGGTATTGTACAGATCGCAGCGATCATGGGAAGTTGTGTTGCCGGTGGTGCATATTTACCGATCATGTCAGACGAAGCGATGATCGTTGATAAGACCGGGTCTATATTTCTGGCAGGTTCTTATTTAGTAAAAGCAGCGATTGGTGAAGATATTGATAATGAAACGTTAGGAGGTGCCACAACACATTGCGAGATATCCGGTGTAACGGATAATAAATTTCCAAACGACCAGGCTTGTCTTGACTATATACGTTCACTCTTCAGCAAGTTCGGCACAACAGAAAAAGCGGGGTTCGATCGCAGCACCCCTGCCCCACCGTCACTCGATCCGAAAGAGCTATATGGTATCATGCCGGTAGATCGCGTGAAGCCTTATGATATGCTTGAAATTATTAAACGCATCGCTGATAATTCTGAGTTCGATGAGTATAAAGCGCTCTATGGTAAAAGTATAATCTGTGGCACTGCACGTATTGACGGATGGGCCGTAGGTATAGTTGCCAATCAGCGTAAGGTTGTCAAGACAAAAAAAGGTGAAATGCAAATGGGTGGAGTTATATACTCTGACTCAGCCGACAAAGCGGCACGCTTCATTATGAATTGCAACCAGCGAAAAATTCCGTTAGTATTTATACAGGATGTGAGCGGCTTCATGGTGGGCAGTAAAGCGGAACATGGCGGTATCATTAAAGATGGCGCCAAAATGGTAAACGCCATGGCGAATTCAACGGTACCTAAATTTACCATCATTATTGGTAACTCGTATGGAGCCGGTAATTATGCGATGTGTGGTAAAGCATACGACCCTCGTTTAATTGTAGCATGGCCCACCGCCCAGATAGCAGTAATGAGCGGTGCATCGGCTGCTAAGACTTTGTTACAAATTCGCGTGAGTACATTAAAGGCGCAAGGCCAGACGATCAGCAAAGAAGAAGAGGAAAAATTACTGAAAGAAATTACTGATCGCTATAACGAACAATTGAGTCCGTATTATGCAGCATCACGTTTGTGGGTTGATGATGTAATTGATCCGCTTGAAACCCGTAAAGTCATATCAATGGGTATAGAGGCTGCGAATCATGCCCCTGTAGAGAAATTCAATGTAGGTGTTATTCAAACCTAACTGGCGCAAGTCTGAAGACTTGTGCCAGCCTTTGTCAGCAGACTGCTTAGTATTTCTTATACTATATTTTCTATATATACTTTTTCAAGTCTGAAGACTTGCGACACTGTTGGTACAAGTCTTCAGACTTGCACCAGTTATTTAATTTCGAACTGGGCTGTTACCTGAGCCTGCAGCGTAATCTTTCTGAATGCTGTAGGATCTTCTGCAGGCATATCACCAGCTGCTTCATATTTCGCTTGGCTGCGTACCATTACATTCGTAGCCATGTTATCCATTGGATAGTAATTTTCAAATTCTCTTACCATCAACGTCTTGCCCATTTCAGAACCGATCGACTTCAATAATGCATCTGCTTTCGCTTTTGCTGCCTGCAATGCTTTTACTTTCAATTCAAGTCTATATTTCTCAAGCTCGGTATGTGTAATTTTTGTCAGCGTGATCTGGTTAACTTTTACCGGCTCAACTTTCTCCAGTAATTTTTCAAGTTCTGCACCGCTGCTCAGAATTACCTGGTATGTTTTTTCGCGGAAGGCATCTTTGTCTTTACGACCAAGCTTACCGAACTGTGAACCTACATTAGCGATGGTAACTTTTTTACGATCAATCGATGCATTCTTTATAGCATCCCAGAATTCTTTATCGAGTTTTTCCAATGATACTTTCTCACGATTCTCTTCGAACTCACGCAGTTGTACGTTCACATAAATTTCGTTCGGCTCTACCTCCTGACGTGCCGTGCCACTCACTTCTATAAAATGTTCACCTTTAAATCCCTCCTGCGCAAATGTTATGGTCGTCAGAAAAAAGAAAACGGAAAATAAAACAGTAGACTTCATGATTGTTATTTTAAATGAATAATTGGTTTTCTAAGTTTATCAAAAAATATTCCAGACAATTTTCAATGCTGTTTTGCTGGTGGTGAGAGATTAGACACTGCAACGGGCTAAAAAGTGGTAAGCGAGGCACTTTTTTTATGTGCATTACTCGCATGAATATTGAATAGTTTATACTTTAGCAACGATCATTTAACAATTACTTGAAAGACACTGAATTAAAAGCACTTGTTTCCCTGCTCGATGACGAGGATGTGCAAATAGTTTCCCATGTCGAAGAGAAAATTCGTTCGCTGGGTACTACTATTATACCGTTTCTGGAGCAAGAGTGGGAAAGTAACTTCAATCCGCAGGTACAGCGAAAGATTGAAGAGCTGATCCATGCCTTACAGTATGAGTTACTGAAAGAACGAATCAAGTCGTGGTACGAAACGCCCGAGCAGGATCTGCTCACCGGTATGTGGCTGGTGGCAACGTATCAGTATCCTGACCTTGAACTTATTAAATTAAAACAAGAGCTTGAGCAGATCTATTACGAAACATGGCTCGAGTTTAAACCCGATCTATACCCGTTCGATCAGATTAAAGTTGTAAACAGTGTACTCTTCAATAAACTGAAGTTCGGTGCCAACACCAAAAATTTTCATTCACCCGGAAACTCCATGCTCAACGTTGTGCTGGAGACACGCAAGGGAAATCCAATAACATTGTGTGTGATTTATTTACTGGTAAGTCAGAAATTAAAACTGCCGGTACATGGAGTTAATCTTCCAAACCTGTTTGTACTTACCTATAAAGATGAGCGACATACTCAATTCTATATTAACGCCTTCAACAAAGGACTGATCTTCTCGCGACAAGACATCGAGAACTATATCAGTGAACTTCACCTCACACCACAGACATCGTTCTTCGAACCTTGCTCCAATCTCGAAATCATCCGCAGAGTATTCCGCAACCTCATCATGTCATTCGACAAAATGGGCGAACACGCGAAAGCAGAAGAAGTGAAAGAACTACTCTTGCTAATTGCAGACGGTGCTGACTTGGGTGTGTGAAATTAGCTACGAACCGCTAGCTTCTAGCTGCCAGACTATTGTCTTTATACCACTATTTCGTTGATATACATGACGCAGATTTAGGAATCGCTCAAAGACTATATATCATAATCAAGCATTAGTTTCTAGTAGCCAGAGGCCAGCAGCCCTTCTCGCAGCTCGTATCTCACGGCTCGCAACTAATTCCCAATCCACTTCTTAAACGCTACTGCTTTTTCTCTGCTGATGTCGAGCTCGATGTTGATGGGTGGTTTCAGTTGTACGGTGAGGCCTTTGTGGGTGGTCTTTATTTTCGCCACAGATTGTATGTGTAGTATATATTGACGATTGACTCTGAAGAATATTTCGGGGCTCAGCAGACTTTCTATTTCATCGAGGGTGTGATGTTCAGTGATATACTTCTCGTTGCTGAGGGTGCGCAGGTATATAAGTTCTTCTTTATGAAAGAACGCAATTTCGTTTTGCATTACAGGGATCAGCGTATTACGATGTACGGTAAGGAAACGCTCTTTATACTTTCGCGACTGATTGCCCCATGTGCTCATCAAGGATTTAAGCTGCTCACCTAATATAGTCTCAGTGGTAAGGGATTTATACTTGGTAAGTGCTGCGCGCAATTCTGCTTCATCAACCGGTTTTAATAAATAATCTATACTGTTGAGTTTGAATGCGCGGATGGCGTACTCATCGTAAGCCGTGGTGAAGATAATAGGACAATGAATATGCAGTGTCTCAAATATTTCGAAACTTATACCGTCTGATAACTGAATATCAGACAGGATCAGGTCGGGTAGATTATTTCCATCGAACCAACCCCTGGCGGCCTCCACACTTGTAATAGTGTCAAGAATTTTGGCTTCCGGCTCTGCCTTTGTAATCAGGTTCTTCAGATCCTGCGCAACCAGTGGTTCGTCTTCGATGATCAGTATATTCATTACCGTTTCTTAAAATTCGAAATTAGGATTCTGCCACCCCATCGGTATATCTGCTTCGTAAAGTCCTGCAGGCGTTTTGATTCGCATCTCCATTCTTCCCTCGATTTTAAAACCAAGCGACTGATAAAAGTTGATCGCTTTCACATTCCCTTCGCGTGTAATTAACTCTACCTTGCCTATATCGGTGCGATTAAGCGCTATCTCTTCAAGAAAAATAGTAAACAACGTACGGCCGATCTTTCGCCCCTGAAACTCGGGATGTACAGCAATCGTCAGGTCTGACAATAAATGCTTGAATACATGTATACCCGGTTTATAAGCATGCATCTCTCCTATAAATCGTTCCGGATCATCCGGATGTATAGCAACCAGTATCAGGCCATCAGCAATGCTCTTCTTAACAAAGTTCTCTACGTATTCTTCGGTAATTTCGTTTTCTAATCGTGCGATACCGCCTTTAATCTTTGCAACTTCTTTATATAGGTGAACGATCTTCGATACATCGTCTATAGCAGCAGTCCGTATATGCATAAATTTTTATTTCATTTTGCTGCAAAATACTATTCTTTGTTGATTTATATCAACGGCACTTTCACATAGAAGCGGTCTGTAGTCGGTTCTATCAGCACTGGTTTATCACTTAAGAAACTATATAGCGAACGCAGATTTTCAAGTCCAAGCTTGTTGGATGTCTCCACGCGTTTACGTAGTTGCAGGTTGTTGCTCACCACCAGGTAATCACCAATGGAAGTGATCTCGATGGTTAACGGTTTCACCTTGTCAACGACATTATGCTTCAGTGCATTCTCAATCAATATTTGCAATGTTACGGGCACAATTGCCTGGCCTCTGGCATCATCTCGTATATCGATCTTAAAATGAATTGCATCTTTAAAACGAGTTTCGAGTAATGATATATAGTTTTGAATGAAGTCTAATTCGGTTTGCAGCGTTACAAAGTTCTTATCGTTGTTCAGCAAAACATAGCGGTATATTTTGGACAGTTGTTGCAGAAACTGTGATGCCAGCTTCTGGTCTTCGAAGATCAAACTGTTAAGGGAAGTAAGCGCGTTGAACAGGAAATGGGGATTAAGCTGGTTCTTGAGATTATCAAACTGCACTTGTGATTTTTCTTTCTCCAATCGCTCGGCCAGCACAAGCGAATCCTTCCAACGATCAATAAAATAACTGGTGATAAAACCGAGGTTGATAACAGTAGGAACAATCATATAGATAGCCCACGTTGCTGCCAGAAAAAGACTATCGAGTTTAAAAGGTAAAGCAGGTTCACCAAAGAAATATACCACAAAGCGAATGGTGAGCCCGATGCCCACGCCACAACTTATCTGGATAAGCATTCGCTTGACAAGATTTTCTTCGAAGGGATATGCTTTGTTTAGCAACCGGTGAACAAAGCGAAGCGACTCCCACATAACCGCCACCAGCACAATGGATGCAACGGTTGTTTTTACCTGAAGGCCCACGCTGAATTCACTCCACTTGGAGAGCCGCACCAGCAAACCTGCTACAGTAATAGAAAGAACTATACTATAGGTGATGAAAACCTGCCGGGCGTTTTTATATCCTAATATCACTTTATGAATATACTATATTTCCGTGTAAGTGACACTGGATATCATCTGACGCATGAGTTATAGTGTCTCAACCGTCAGATCAAAAAATTAATCCCGCGCCTTTAGTTGCTGACGTTTACTTTTCTGAATGCGTTTTTGCAATCTCTCCTCCTCGATCAGCTTATTAAAATTACGTTGTGCTACATGGAACTGTCGCAAATAAGGATTTACAGAAGTAAAAAGGTTGATCTTGTTCTCCATAATCGTGTTATTTCCAGTATGACACCTCTGCTAACGTAAACCCCTATGGGTAGTGTTGTAAAAATCTGAACGACTTGTAGAAAAAGTCGACCAAAGACCGTTACGACACGATCTTTCCATCGCTCATCTCTACAATGCGATCTGATTTTTTTGCGAATTCTTCATCATGTGTCACGGCAATAATCGTTTGTTTATAGCGTTGCGTAAGTTCGTTGAATATATCAAATACGACATGCGTGTTATATGAATCGAGGTTTCCGGTAGGCTCATCGCCCATAATTATATCCGGGTCATTAATTAATGCACGCGCTATAGCAACACGCTGCTGTTGTCCGCCTGAAAGTTTGTTTGAGGGTTTAAGCGCCTGTTCCTGCACACCCAGCATCGTTAACTTTTCGTAGGCACGTTCTTCTATTTCGCGTGGCGAATAGCGTGCGAGTTTAAGAGCAGGTATCATTACATTTTGCAACACGGTAAACTCAGGCAACAAATAATGAAACTGAAAAACGAAACCTATATGTGCGTTTCTGAACTTTGAAAGTTGATTTTGATCTTTACCGGTGAGACGCTGTCCTGATATTTCAAGCTCGCCTTCGTAATCCGTGTCCATCGTGGAGAGTACATACAGGAGCGTAGATTTACCACAACCCGATTTACCTACCAACGAAAGAAATTCACCTTTGTTAACAGAAAGATCGATTGCTTTCAGCACCTGGAATCTCTCTGGTTCGTAAAAATACTTGGTCACTTTATGTGCTTTCAATACCTGCATATATACTATAGATCAAGCTATTTTTATCCGCGCAAAATTTCGATCGGATCAACCTTTGCAGCTTTTCGCGAAGGCATGTACCCGGCTATTGCTGTCGTGACTACACCAAACACGATGCCTACTATATAATATTTTGATTTGAAGTTTACCGGCAGGTGATCAATACTGATTACATCGCCACCGTCAAAAGGAGCGCGTACAATGAGTGACGAAAGTAAAAAACCAATGGCCAGGC